>CANGOA010000014.1 GCA_947455255.1 Flavobacteriia bacterium
AGAGAAGTTAAGCCTGATTGCGCTGATGGTACTGCGGTTTTGACCGTGGGAGAGTAAGTCGACGCCACTTTTATAAAACCCGATTCTGTATAGAGTCGGGTTTTTTTATGCGATAATTATTGAAAATTTTCAGGGCTTAAGTCAATAAGCTTTCGAACGAACTTCCACTTTTATAACTAACACAATAGGTTGTTATTTTAAACGTAATATTTTTAATATAAAATTTAAGGAGAATATTTCGAATGATTAAACAAAAAAAAAAGCCTAATTTGAATTAGACTTTTTCTATAATAATCTTGTCTAGTCCTGAAATAGCGATACACAAATTTTATCGTTATGAAAAAATCAGAATTTAGCGTTTACACAAAACGTAGCCAAAAGGATTATTCAATGTCCTTCAAATTAGAAATTGTATCAGAGATTGAATCTGGTCAACAATCACCAACAGGAGTTTGTCGGAAATATGGTATACAATCCCGATCTACAGTTGTGAATTGGTTACGAAAATATGGTAATTTTGATTGGGAAAATCAAACACCATCAAATATGGCAAAATCACAAGAACAGCGATTAATGGAGTTGGAAGCAAAAATCAAATTGCTTGAGAAACAAAAAACTATGCTTGAGCATCAAGTTGAACGCGCAGATAAAAAAGCTATAATTTTTGATATGATGATAGACTTAGCTGAGAAAGAATATAACATCTCCATCCGAAAAAACTCCTAACCTGAACAATCGACATCTATAGAAAAGAACAACAAGCAAGCTTAATTGCTACCTGTGAATTGTTCGGGGTTAATAGACAGGTTTATTATCGAAGATTAAAAGCTGTTAAACGCAGAAAATCAAGGGCTGTAAAAGTTCTAGAATTAGTTGAATCTATAAGAATACGTATGCCTAAGATAGGAACACGTAAATTATATTTCATGCTTGAAGAAGACTTGAAACCTTTACGGGTTGGTCGTGATATGCTTTTTCGGATTTTAAATGCGAATCATATGTTTATAAAACCAACTCGCAGATATCATATTACTACCAACTCACATCATAGATTTAGGAAACATAAAAATCTAATTGAAAACGTAGTTCCTGATAAGCCCGAGCAAATATGGGTGTCTGATATTACCTATGTTGGAAACAGAGAAAATCCAATGTATTTAGCATTAATTACAGATGCGTATTCTAAACAAATTATGGGACATGATTTATCAAACTCATTAGATCTATCAGGGTCACTTAGAGCTTTGAAAATGGCAATTAAAAAGAGAAAATATAGAAAAAATGTGTTCACTCATCACTCAGATAGAGGACTTCAATATTGCAGTAATCAATATCAAGATATACTAAATCGAAATAAAATTAAATGCAGTATGACAGAATCTTATGACCCGTATGCAAATGCTATAGCAGAACGAGTAAATGGTATATTGAAAGCTGAATTTATTGGATACAAAAACAATGAATCAATAGAAACAATGGGGAAATTAGTGAGAAATAGCATTCAAATATATAACCAACAGCGACCTCATTTTTCATGTTTTTATAAAACACCAAATCAAATGCACATGCAAAATAGTATCAAAATAAAAACTTATAAAAATAAATATCCCAGTAAACACGTGTTTACTGGGATATAAATATGTATTTTAGTCTTTAATAATCTGTATCGCTTATTTAGGACTAGTCATCTTAAATTAATTCTTTGTTAGCAATGCAAACAATTCGTCCTTTAGTGATACTCGCTCTATACGTAAACGATTTAAGACCTCGTCACTTGTATGCTCTGCACCCGTTTCTATACGGTGTATCTCATTGTTTACTTCATGATAGGTTTCAAATAGTTTTCTAAAGTGATTATTTGAAATTTTTAAATCATGTATCTTTTGTTCCATCTCTGGGAATTCGCTGTGTAAATCGTGTTTTTCCATTTTTATTTCTTTTAAGTTATACTACAAATATAGATGGGTTCTCTTAGTTTTACCATGACTTACGTCATGAAAATAAACGATATATCTTTTGGTAAGAGAGTATATGTTGAGTATATGGATTGAGTAACTCTCAGGCCTATTTAATATGTTTACTTCTTTCAAATTTTGAACAACTCTAATCATCGATAGAGAATTTCAAATCGAACGGAGCGGGAAGTTTAAAGTAATTGATTTAAACATTAATTGTATCACTCCTCATAACTCACCTCGACATTTTTTACATATCCGATGATTTTGAATTCTGTACGACGGTTTTTTTGACGACCTTCAGGGGTAGTGTTAGGTGCGATAGGCTTTCCTTCTCCGTAACCTTTGGCAATTAATCTGCTTTTATCGATTCCATGTCCAATCAAATAGTTAACAACACTTTCTGCACGTGCTTGAGAAAGTTTCTGATTGTATTCGTTGGTACCTACGTCATCAGTATGTGAACTAATTTCAATAATTAGTTTCGGATTGTCTTTAAGTAAATCAACTAATTCTTTATCCAAACTTGCGCGAGAATCAGGTCTAAGCTCTGCTTTTGCAGTTTCATAGTAGATATTTGATATAACAATGGAGCCTTTTGGTGTTTGTTTGATTCCTATATTTGTTTTTAAAGTGTCTGATTTTGTTACTGTTTCTGTAGAAACTTCGACTTTTTTATTTAAATATCCTTGCGCTTCGGCTAACACTTTGTAGTTTTTACCTTGTTCGACTTGAAATGAATACTCACCTTTCTCATTGGTTAAAGTTGTTTTTAATAAGGATTCTGTTGAATCTTTGTTTACTTTAAATAATGAAACTGGTGCTTTAACTACTGGTGCACCTGGTTTCTCTATACTTTCACTACTAACCTCGATAATTTTACCTGCTATGAAAATATTTAAGTATTGTGGATCACTATATTCGTAGATATCATCACAACAGGTTTCGTTCATCAAACTTACTCCACCTTTTCGATTCGATACAAAAAATCCAGACCTCTCTTTCGCATTTTTACCTTTAATATAATAGATGTCGTCTGCGCTTGAATTAAAAGGAGCTCCAATGTTTTCAGGGACACTCCATGCTTTAATTTCACCAACGCTTTGGTAGATATCTAATTCTCCTAAACCTGGTAAACCGTCAGAACTATAATACAAAGTTTTATTTTCAGCATCGTAGGTTGGTGTCATTTCGTCACCAACCGTATTAATT
Source organism: Flavobacteriia bacterium (assembly GCA_947455255.1). Classification (GTDB taxonomy): domain Bacteria; phylum Bacteroidota; class Bacteroidia; order Flavobacteriales_D; family Crocinitomicaceae; genus CANHVK01. The sequence continues at coordinate 3,168 of CANGOA010000014.1, forward strand.
GTTCCTCCTAAATTTTTCGGTTCTTTGTATAGTTTCTTTTTAGTATCATAGGAAGTGTACCAAAGATCTAAACCACCTTTACTTGATTGTGCTCGATCAGAAACAAAATATACAACTTCTTGGTTTTTTTTACTATCAAAACCAACAGTTGGCATAGTAGAAGTAAATTCTTCACTATTTACAATGTCGCCTAAATCTTTTGGTGTTGACCAAATTTCTTTTTCTTTTGTAGATACAAATAATCGACATATCATTTTTCCTTCAAAATTTGGTTTACATTTAGAAAAATAGAAACGTTTACCATCAGGAGAAAGAGAACCATTACTTACATTTGCATTTTTTTCATTAAATGGTCCTTTTAAAGGTGTTCCTCCATTCCATTGTTTATCTTCTCGTTTTGCAACATAAAATTTACGAACAGGTATAGAATCCTGATTTTCTATTTCATACAATTTTAAATATTCTTCATTTAAAGAACTGTAAATTAATGTGTTTGAGTCTAATAAGAGTGGTGAAGATTCTACGTGAGCTTTATTTATAGATTCATTTAAATGATTTACAATAGCACTATACTTTCCTTTTGATAGTTCAATAGCAGTGTCACAACCAGCAATTTCTGCTTTTGCAAGCTTTTTTAGTTGTTTGATGTTATCTAAGTCTGAATTATTTTTACTGGTAGTAAATTTTGTATATTCCGCTTTTGCAGCTTCATAATTTCCGTTAGCCTTAAGCATACGTGCATAATAAAATTGAGCATCAGGAAATTTAGTGATTACATTATCTATAATAATTTTATATGCCTTTTCTGATTTTTGATAATCTCGTGCTTTACGATATAGATTAGCAATTTCATACCACTCTGAATAGGACGAAGAATTATTTTTTAAATATGCTTCATAATAAGTAATTGCAGAATATATATCACCTTTTCGTTGTGCATTTTGAGCAAAACGTTTCAATTGAAAATCTTTTAAACCTTCTGTATTAATAGGAGCTTGGGCATTTATTGAATGAAACGTTAATATGCAAATATTTAGAAGAAGAATCTTAGTGAATTTTAAGAAAATAGTCATAGTTATTGGTGTTGATTCAAATAGTTACTTTTGTATTTTGGTTGTAAAATATTTTACTATGCGAATATATGATATTCTTTCCTATTTAGAAAGTAAGTTCCCAATAAGTAGTCAAGCAAGTTTTGATAATTGTGGATTATTAGTGGGTGATAATCAGGCTAAAGTAAGTGGAGTGATGATTTGTTTGGATTGCACGGAAGATGTGGTAGAAGAAGCAATTCAAAAGGGGTGTAATTTAATTATAGCACATCATCCGCTTATATTTAAGGGACTCAAAAAACTGACAGGCTCGAATTATGTTGAACGTACTATTTTGAAGGCTATAAAGTCTGAAATTGCTATTTATGCGATTCATACAAATTTGGATCATGCATCAGAAGGTGTCAATGCAGAAATCGGTCGAAGATTAGGTTTGAAAAAATTGCGCATCCTTGATCCTCAATCGAATGTGTTATTTAAGCTAGCGGTTTTTGTTCCTAGTACACATGTAGATCAAGTTCACGCAGCAGTTTTTTCTGCAGGTGGAGGACATATTGGAAACTACGATTCTTGTAGTTTTAATAGTGTTGGGGAAGGTACGTTTCGTCCACTTGAAAACGCTCAACCTTTTTCTGGAGAAATAGGAATTCTTTCTAGAGCAACAGAACAAAAAATTGAATTTATAGTTTCTTCGCATAAGTTACGTGAAGTAATAAAACAAATGCTTGATGCACATCCCTATGAAGAAGTCGCTTATGATGTCATTCAACTTCAAAATAGGAATACTCAAGAGGGTAGTGGTATGATTGCTGAATTACCAGTTGCTATGGATGGTGTTTCATTTTTAAAACAGGTTAAAGAAGTTTTTCATTGTGGTGTAATTCGTCATACCGAATTTCTCAATAAAGAAATTAAACGTGTTGCATTTTGCGGTGGTTCAGGAAGTTTTTTATTACCGAAAGCCATACAACAAAAAGCGGATATATATATTACAGGTGATTTTAAATATCATGAGTTTTTTGATTCTGATAAACAGATAGTTATCGCTGATATAGGTCATTATGAAAGCGAACAATATACTTCTGATTTAATTTATCGTATTTTGACGGAAAAATTTGTTAACTTTGCGTTTAATGTAACAAAGGTTAATACAAATCCTATTAATTATTTCTAGAAAATGGCTGCAGCAGCAAGTAAAAAAGAAGTATCAGTGGCAGATAAATTAAATGCCCTTTACCAATTACAAAAAATTGATTCTGAAATCGATAGAATCAGAACTATTCGTGGTGAACTTCCTTTAGAAGTACAAGATTTAGAGGACGAATTACAAGGTCTTGAAACTCGTTTGATTAAATTGCAAGATGAAATTAAAGAGTTGGAGCAAGACGCTACAGATCGTAAAAATGCAATCAAAGATTCTGAATTAGCAATCGCTAAATATAAAGAACAACAAAATAATGTACGTAACAATCGTGAATACGAATCGTTAGAAAAAGAAATTGAGTTCCAAGATTTGGAAATTAAATTAAACGATAAACGTATCAAAGAATCTAAATTCACAATTACTAATAAAAAGGAATTATTAGAAGAAGCGACTACTAAGTTCGACTTACGAAAAGGTGACTTAGCTAGTAAAAAAGCTGAATTAGATGAAATTATTGCTGAAACTCAAAAAGAAGAAGAAGCGTTAATCACTAAGTCTGATAAAGCTAAAGGAGCTGTAGAAGAGCGTTTAATTATTGCTTATACACGTTTACGTGGAAATGCTAAAAACGGATTAGCTGTTGTGCCTGTTGATCGTGATTCTTGTGGAGGATGTTTTAATAAAATTCCACCACAACGCCAATTAGACATTCAAACAAAACGTAAAATTATCGTATGTGAACACTGCGGTAGAATTTTAGTACCTACGGAAGAATAAGGTATTTAAACCATATTAAAAAGGCTGATTCATTTGAATCAGCCTTTTTTGTGTGCTTTTATTTTTGGAATTCTTCTTGTACTATATTTTGTTGTTTTCAAATTCTTCCTGTAAATAATAGTTCATCACGACTAATTCTTAGCTTAAACCTTTATCACCATTATCACTCTTCATATTCACTAATTGCACATATCACTCTCTACATCATGCGTCAAACGTCGCTAATAACTCGTTACTCAACTATCGCATCAAATGAATATATCCTTCTTTAATTAGTTTTACATCTTGACTAGTTGCAGGATCAACTTTCCAACCAGTACCGATTACTTTATATGCATAAACATCATTGTTTTGTAGTTCACCTTTATAGAAACCATCCCAACCGTCTTCAATATTTGACGTTTTGTAGATTAATTCACCCCAACGATTGAATATTTCAAAAGTTTCTAAAGTTTTAACTCCCCAACCTTTTACATAAACAATATCGTTAATTCCATCTCCATTTGGTGTAAATGTGGTTGGTAATTTTATATGTGTTTCAGGTTTTACAATAATATTAAAAATTCCATTATTTGAGAAACCACAATTGAAATTATCTTTCATTATCACAGAGTAAATTATGTCTTTTAATGGCTGTACTACTGGTTTAGGACATTGTAAACAACTTAGTCCAGTTGATGGAGTCCAAGTGAAATTAATAGTGCCATATTGATTGTCGATTGGTAAATTAATTTTATCTCCTATAATAATTGTTGTATCGAAATCTTTTGGATTAATATCTTCTATTACTACTGCTAATACATCATCTTTTGAAGAGCAATGGTTTATTGTATCTGTAATAGTAACTGTATAGGTAGTTGTTTTAATAGGTGTATTGTTTATTGGAGACCAGGAATAAATGTGGTTTTTTAATGTGTCAGAGGTTGCTAATTTTATTGCACCTTTTCCAATACATACTGGATCAATAATTCCTTTAACTGTTGGGTTTTTGGATACAATCACTTGCTTTATTGTGTCATCTTTACACCCAAAAGCATTGTTAGTGACGAATAAATGAACATTAAATGTATCTACAGTTGGGAAAATATGAGAATCGATGTCTTTTGAAACGGATGTTTGATTGTCAAATTCCCACTTGTATACATCACTATTTTCGGAAGTGTTAGTAAAACTAAATCCTTCCCCTAAACATGTGACAGTGTCATTTTGTAATTTAGAACCTAAGTCTGTTATTGCAAAATCAGCATGAACGTAATGCATTGTTATATCTTGTGAATATGGATTAGAACATCCACTATTTTGAACGAATAATGTTGCTACTGTTTTACCCGTTGGAGGAACGTATGTGTATGAATGTTTGACAGGGTTGTTTAATGAATCATTAACACCATCACCAAAATCCCATCGGAATGTTTTTACATCTGGGGAGGCGTTAACCATTGTGAAAATTAATTCTTCGCCTTGACAAATATCATTTTTATTGATGGTGAAATTTGCTGTAGGTGAAACTACTTCGAAGGACAATGAGGTATCTTTCTTACAACCATTAGTCTTAGTTGTTAATGAAAGTAATACTTTATAATTACCTTTAGCATAGGTGTATGAGGTGGTTGGATTTGTTGAAGTTGTATTATTTACACCTAAATTCCAATTGTAATTGCATGGAGGGTTTATAGATGTGTTATCACTAAAATTTCCATTGAATGACGGATTTCCACATCCAATTCCATTTACAACATTTGAAATTATTATAGGTGTAGGATAAACTTGAACATTAATTTTTCGATAGGTTTGTCCAATACATCCTGTTGCAGTTTCAATAAAATCAACGATTACTTTTTCTGTATTTGTAAATTGACCATTTGGAACTGTGAAATTAGGCGATGTTGAATTACTAGTAAAAGTTTTAGACCCATTTTCATACGTCCATTTGTAAGTTAAAGTTTGTTGTGATGTAGCATTAAAGGTTACTTTGTCTTTATCACAGATATATACAGTTGAATCGTTCACATGAATCGCTGGAATTGCTGTAATTGTTGCTTTAGGTTTATATATTGGTATAAATGTTTGAGTGGTTTTAGTAAAACCATTTACGTCTGTTAATGTTAATGTAATATAAATGGAGTCATTTTTTTGAGTAGAAGGATCAAAAGTGTGAGGTAAAACTTTACCTGTACCTGTAAAACCATCACTGAATTTCCACGTGTATTTTTGTATGGTTGTATCTGCTGTACTAGTGCCGCCATCGAAAGTAAGAGTCACTGGTAAACAAACACTTGTAACAACAGTATCTTTGTTTGTTATTTTACTCTTAATTGTTGCAATATATTTTGGATTAAGGTCAAAAATTCGTATGTTAATTTTTGACGTATCAACACAATTGTTTTGATTACGGGCAATTATTTTTACTATTTGATTATCTGCGCCATTTGGATTGTTTTTCGATGATAGTATAGTATCCTTTGCTAATGTCCATACACGAGGTCTATATCCTTCTTGTAAGAAAGTGTAACCACGGTAACAATCTTGAGAATAGATGTCAATTGAATTTTGAGCATCGTATAAATATTTTTCTCCAGTACTTGCATCACCTAATAAAACATTTCCGTTCACTGGGTTTAATACTTTCCCACTTGTATCAAGAATATTGAAATTGGATTTTACAATTCCATAATGAATAGTTGAGCTAGTTGAATCACCACCACAAGTTCCCCCGCTAATAATTTGTTTAATAAGTACATCTCCATAATTAATAGCAGGAACTAAAGTAGATAGATCTACAATAGTAGTATCTGGATTTGCAGGGATAATATGCCCTGCAATGTTCCAGTTGACTGTTCCAGTACCTTCAGCTTTATTAATTAGTTTAATAATTTTTGGTGTTTTACAATCTTGAATATAGTCGAAATGAGCAATTGGTCCATTTACAGTTAATGTATGTGTTTTTTTAATTAAACATCCATTATATTCTGCAGTTAGAGTGATATTATGAAGACCTATTGTATCATTAAATAAAAAGTTACCATCTTTATTTTGAAAACAAGCTGATAAATGTTCTTTATCTGAACTATAATTCCAAGCATTTATTTTGGAAGCTGTTGTTGGATCAGTAGTATTTGTGAATTGTACACTTTCACCTCTACAAATAGTATTTTTAGAAATATTAAAATCAATTGGTAATACTGAATCACCAACATGAATTTCTGTTTTCCAGGATGTATCCGAACAATTGTAATCGTTATCCTTTACAATTAAAGTTGCATAATAAATACCTGGGGTTTTATAAGTATGAGAAGGAGTAGATTTAGTGTTAAATGTTTGTTTGTTACCATCTCCAAAATCCCATAGCCAGGCATCAATTTTGGATTTCATGTGAGAAGTTGAAGAATCAGCAAAAGAAACTGTAAGGTCTTTACATCCTTCGTGAACACTTGGAATAATGCGAGACCACATTTCACTAATGGTGTCAATTGTAGTAGCAATATTGGAGGAACATCCTGCGGTTGTTACAAATTGACAATAAACAGTATCTATGTTATTTAGTCTTACATGATAGGTGGAATCAAAAGTGTTATAGAAACATTTTGGATTTGCTGTGTTTGTATTACTTGGAAAAGGTTTTGCTTTTTTAGTTTTATTGTAGTTTGGGAAAGTCCAATTGTAAGAAGCGATAGGACCAGAATTTAATACAGATTTTAAATTGTAAAAACTTGTTAAAGTATCTCTACAGGAATAAGAATGTTTGATACCAATACTAATTGTAGGGTCCTGAACCATAATGTTTATGGTTGTGTCGTGAAAACAATTGTTTGAATTTACACTTAGTTTTACACTGTGTAAACCAGGCGTTGAAAATGATACTGGACCTGGAGAGGATTGATTAGAAGATGATGGAGTTGTACCAGCATCAAATGTCCAAGTGTAATTCCCTGGCGTAGATTTATTGACAAAAAAAGTATTGTTGGTGTTAATTGAATTTTTCACACAAGCAGTATCTTTTTTGTTGGATTCATAGAAGTCAGCCTTAGGTTTACCAATTGTTATTTGTTTTGTGATAGAATCTTTACATCCGTTGTTATCAGATACAATTAATTTTACAAAATAATTACCAATAACTGAATATGTTTGTGGATCTCCATTTTGTTTTATAGATGTACTTCCGTTTCCAAAGTCCCATTTATACGTTAACGGTAATGTAGAAGATGAGTTGTTGACAAAATTAACGTTTAAAGGAGGGGTACATGCAGAAGTTGAAGAAGGTGTGAAATTGATTGAAGGCTTGTTAGAAACACTAATTATTTTATTAATAGTTGTATCTATTTTTGCGCATGAGGTATTACCATTTTGTTTAAATGTTAAGAAGAATCCTAAGTCATAAATTCCAGATTTTGTATAGGTATAATTCGGAGATAATGTGTTTTTGGAATTATTTCCGTCTTGATAATTCCAAACAATACTTGAATTATCAATAGAAACACCATTTGGTAAAGTGTTTTTTAAAGTAGCATTAAAAGCAACATTTAATGGATTACATCCTTTTGTTGGTGTAGCAGTAATAATTATTTCTGGTTTTGGAGAAACTTTAATTGTTAAGGAAGTTGTATTACCATTGTATTTTATTTGGTATGTTCCAGGTTTGGTGTATGTGTTTTGTGGGTTTTGTAAACCAGAACTTTTACCATCTCCAAAATCCCAATTTCCTGCACTTGGAGAACTAAATTGCACTTTCATTCCAACACACCCTTCGGTGATGTCAGCTGATTGAGAAAATCCTTGAAAGCAAAAATAGATAGAGAAAAAAAGTACGCTAATAATAACTTTAATATTCATACACATATTGGAAATTGAATTTGATACTAGTTTATTTTGTAAAGTCGCGATAAAATTACATTTTATAACATATAAATCAAAACATTAGCTAATGTAAGTAGATAAAAAATATAACATTTATTTTTCCTTGTTAGGAATACGATAAAACTAAAATATTTAATTTATATTTGGGGTTCATTTTCAATGATATGGTAAAAAATATTATAGTTGTATTTTTAGTTTTTGGTTGGAGTGTTTTATCTCATGCTCAGATTAAGAAACAATTACCTTGCTTAGATAAAAAGTTTTCTGTTGTCGTTCATGTTTTCAAAGATAGCTTAGGTGATCCAGGTGTTAAAGAAGCAGATATAATTAATAATATTAATGTTGTTAATTCTTATTTTTCTAAAATTTGTGTTTCGTTTGAAGTTTGTGAATTTAGATATATTGATAATTTCTTATATGATCCTTCAACAATCGGAAAAAATGATTATTGGCAACAAGTTCAACAATTATATAATGTTCAAAATAGGATAAATATTTATTATGTTACTAGTGTTTCTCAAGATGCTGCTGGTATGGCTGACTTAGGATTTATATGTAACATGTCCTCAGGAGGAATTCGAGTAAGTAAACAATCAGTAACAAGTAGTCGTGTTTTAACTCATGAAATGGGGCATTACTTCGGATTACAGCATACATTTGTGGAAAATAGAACAACAGAATTAGTAGATGGTTCTAATGCATTAACTACTGCTGATGGAATTGAAGATACGCCAGCGGATCCTTATGTCCCAAGTGATCAGTTGTTAATGTCTAGTTATATAAATATGGATCCAAAACGTAAGTGTGAATTTATTTATAAAACAATGCCATTTGCATTAGATGCAAAAGGAATGTACTATGCTCCATTAGTAGGTAATGTCATGTCTTATTATCCTGAATCTTGTGATTGTGGATTTACAGACGGACAATATTTAAAAATGGCGGAAACGTATATGTCTAATCCTAAAATGTGGTAATGAAACAGTTTGTTATTTTACTTTTTTGTTTAGGAAAATTCACTCTGTTTTCACAGGATATTCACTTGTCACAATTTTACAATCAAGACCATTTGTTAAATCCTGCTAAAATTGGAGATTATGATGGAGATTATCGTTTGTCAGCAAATTATCGGAATCAATGGAGGCAATTAAATAAACAGCCTATTTCCACTTATTTAATTTCGTTTGATCATGTTTTCTTTTTGAAAAACCATCAGTTTAGTGCAGGTTTTATGTTAACTAGCGATCGTTTTCAGGGGGAAGAAGTGAGTTACATCACGGGAAATCCGTTTACTTATACGGTGAATTCAAATAAGCTTTTATTAGCATTAGCTTATAGTTTTGTTTGGAGAAAAAATATTTTTAGATGGGGGGTACAAACTGGTATGGTGATGAGTTCTACAGATCCTTCGTCACAAACTTTTCCTAATCAGTGGGATTATCAATCTGGTGATTTTAATAATAAAACTCCTAATCTTGAAACACAAGTTAAACCGTCTCAAAATTATTGGGATTTGAATCTTGGAGGCAGTTGGACAAAAAAAATGAATCGGTTTACGCCTAAGATTGGGTTTTCAATAAATCATATTAATCGACCAAAAGATTCTTATTTTAGTAATGATAAAGAACGTCTACGTGCTCGCAAGGTTTTTTTTACAGAAGTTAATTTTCCATTAAATTCTAAATTTATATTACAACCAAAAGTATTGATGATGTGGACCGCTAAAGCAAATGATTTATTAATAGGTTCAAATTTGTCGATACAGACAGTAAATAAAATTATTCCTTCATATTATGTAGGGCTTCATTATAGACATGGAGTATCAAGAATATTTGATGCATTAATTCCTACACTAGGTTTTCAATTTAAGAAGTATGCGATTGGATTAAGTTATGATGTAAATCTTTCAACTTTAAGCTCTGGTACTAATACTAGAAAAGGTACATTTGAATTTTCTTTAATTTATACTGGTGCAAGTACTATACCTAAAAAAGTATTGCTTCCTTGTGATCGTTATTAATTACGATGATATCTATGCGTAGTATACGTATGCTTTTATTTCCAATAGGAATCCTTTATGGGATTATTACATTTATTCGAAATAAGATGTTCGATTGGGGGATATTTAAAGAATATAAAATTCCAATAAAGTCAATTTCGATTGGTAATCTATCGGTTGGAGGAACGGGTAAAACTCCTCACATAGCATTTTTAGCTTCGTTGTTATCAAATAATTATAAAACAACCATTTTAAGTCGAGGCTATGGAAGAAATACTAAAGGTTATGTTCAAGCTAATTTTCAATCTACAGCATCACAGATAGGGGACGAACCTTTATTCTATTTTTCTCGTTTTTCTCCACAAGTTTCTATAGTTGTTTGTGAGTCACGAAAAGTAGGGGTACAGAAAATAATACAAGATATTCAACCAGATGTTATCTTGTTAGATGATGCGTTTCAACATCGAAAAGTAAAAACAGGTTTTTCTATTTTATTAATGGATTATACAAAACCATTTTATTCAGATTTTATGTTGCCTTCTGGTGATTTAAGAGAGTTTTCATTTGGTAAAAAAAGAGCACAACGTTTAATTATTACTAAGTGTCCAACTGAATTATCACCAGCTCAAAAAAAAATGATTATTTCAAGAACTGGATTTTCTGAAGAGAAAGTTTATTTCTCTAGAATAATTTATGGCGAAGTTCTTAATTTTGACAATCAAGTTGTTAGTGTTTTAAAAAAAGTATTGTTGGTTACAGGCATTGCAAATCCATTACCACTTTTTCATCATCTTCAAGGAAGTTATGATGTAGAAATGTTATCTTTTACCGATCATCATGCTTTTAGTGTGTCGGATATTCAAAAAATTCACACTAAATTTGATGTGTTAAAAGATTCATCTGCTGTTATTTTAACTACAGAAAAAGATTTTATGCGATTAAAGTCTATTTTGTCGGAAGGTGAGTTAGTAAAATACCCTTGGTGTTATCTTCCAATTAAAGTAACGTTGGATCGAGAGAATGAATTTGAACAAGAAATTAAAAATTATGTTGACACAATTTAAAGAATCTGTTGATTTTATTTTAAGTAAAACATCCGTTAAGCCTAATGTAGGTATCGTACTAGGAACTGGTTTAGGAGGGTTGGTAAAATAGATTGAAGTAATTGATGAAATTGCTTATTCTGACATTCCTAATTTTCCAATATCAACAGTTGAAAGTCATTCTGGTAAATTGATTTTTGGTAAACTAGGAGGTAAAAATGTAGTTGCAATGCAAGGACGTTTTCATTACTATGAAGGTTACGATTTTAAACAAGTAACATATCCTATTCGTGTAATGAAATTATTAGGGATTGAGAAGTTGTTTGTAAGTAACGCTTCTGGGGGAGTTAATCCTGACTTTATCGTTGGAGAGATTATGATATTAAATGATCATATCAATTTCTTCCCAGGAAATCCGCTCATTGGCAAAAACTTTGATGAGTTAGGTCCACGTTTCCCTGATATGAGTGAGCCTTATTGTCCAGAAATGATTCAACTTGCAAAAGATATTGCTCAAGAAAATAATATTAGAATTGCAGAAGGTACTTATTTAGGTTTGACAGGTCCTACTTTAGAAACACCTGCGGAATATAAATTTGTACGTACAATAGGTGCTGATGCTGTTGGTATGTCTACAGTTCCTGAAATCATAGTTGCTCGACATATGGAAATTCCATGTTTTGCAATTTCAATTATTACAGATTTAGGAGTTCCTGGAAAAATCAAAAAAGTAAGTTTAGAAGAAGTGATTGAAGTTGCTTCACGACAAGAACCAAAAATGACATTGATATTAAGAGAGTTAATTGCTCGTTCATAGTTTATGGAAAATACAAGAGAAAAATACGAAGTAGTTATTGGTTTGGAGGTGCATGCCCAAATGTTAACAAAAACAAAAGCATATTCGAATGATGTGAATGAATTTGGTTCACATCCAAATACAAATGTAAGTGTAGTTTCATTAGGTCATCCAGGGACTTTGCCTGTTATGAATAAGCAAACTATTGAAAATGCGATTAAGTTAGGGTTAGCATGTCATTCTAATATTGCATCCAATCAGTATTTTGCTCGAAAAAATTATTTTTATCCAGATTTACCAAAAGGTTATCAAATCACACAAGATAAAACACCAATTTGTACAGGTGGTTATCTAGTTGTAAAAGACGATCAAGGAAAATATAAAAACGTAGGCATTACTCGAATTCACATGGAGGAAGATGCAGGAAAAAGCATACATGACGTTGATGTGTTCGATACTCTAGTTGATTTAAATCGTGCTGGAGTTCCCTTGTTAGAAATTGTTTCAGAACCAGATATTCGTTCATCGCAAGAAGCTTATAATTATGTTACTGAAGTACGTAAATTAGTACGTTATTTGGATATTTGTGATGGTAATATGGAGGAAGGTTCTTTGCGTTGTGATGCAAATATTTCTGTTCGTCTTATTGGTGCAAAAGAATTTGGTACTAAGGTTGAGGTGAAAAATATGAATTCCATACGTAATGTTCAACGTGCAATCGAATTTGAAATATCTCGTCAAATTGAAGTACTTGAAAATGGTGGTGAGGTTTCTCAAGAAACTCGAGGTTTTGATGCTTTAAAAGGTGTTACAGTTTCTATGCGTTCGAAGGAGGCTGCGAATGATTATCGTTATTTTCCTGAACCAGATTTACAACCTTTGTTTGTAGATCAACCACAAATTGAAGCTGTTAAAAAAGAAATGCCAGCATTACCAAGAGAGTTGTATTTAAAATATACAGAAGAATTTGGATTGTCAGAATATGATGCAACTAATTTAGTGGATAACAAATATATCGCGTTGTATTTTGAAGAAATTTTAAAAGAAACACCTCATATAAAAACTGCTGCAAATTTGTTGATGGGCGAAGTTAAAGGATATTTAAATAAAAATGCGATTGAAATATCTGAGTTCCCAGTTAATGCTAGTAATATTGCTAAATTGGTTAATTTGACAGCTGATGGATTAGTATCCTATTCAGGTGCGACACAATCTGTTTTTCCAGAATTAATTAAAAATCCAGAATCAAATCCTATTTCAATTGCCAAAGCACTGAATGTGATACAAGAATCTGATGAAGGTAGCATTTCAAATTATGTTAAACAAGTAATAGAATCTAATCCTACAGAGGTTCAACGATATATTGCTGGAGAAAAGCAATTGGTTGGTTTTTTAATGGGACAATTGATGAAAGTTTCTCAAGGAAAAGCAGACCCTAAACAAGCGAATCCAATGTTGAGAAAAATGTTAGATGAATTATCTTAAACTTATAATAATGCGTAGTTTACTTTCTTTATTTTCTTTATTCTTAATTGTTTCTTGCTCAGAATCGAATGATAAAGACACAATTAAACCTATACTTCCAAATAATTTTTCAATACATGGAGAAATTTTAGGTGCCGCAAATCAAAAAATTTTTGTTGAAGCTCAGAGTTCAAGGGGGGTAATAAAAATTGCAGAATCTCAAACGGAAGTAGATGGAACTTTTAAAATTGAGGGAAATATTAAAGGATTTGGTTTGTACCAATTAAGAGTTGGAAAAGTACAAGTTAAAAGTGTTCCTTTAACGTTATGTCCAAAAGATAAAATCAGTCTAAAAGCAAATTATGCAACTTTTGAGCAATTGCCTAAATTATCAGGTTCACATTGGACTCAGGCTATAACTAAATATATGGAAATTTTCAATGAGTTTGCATACAAACAAATGGCTTTGATTAATGATAAATCTATTACTGAGGAGGAAAAAATCAAACAATTTTTTATTATTAAGAAACCTTTAGATATTTACGCAAAGTCAGAAATGCTTAGAGATCCTTCTAATCCAGCAAATATTGTACTTACTACATCAATGACACCTGCAATGGGATTTGAAAATTGGGATGTAACTAATTTAGAAGTGTTAAAAGCAGTATTAAAAGCGTATAAGATAAAATATCCTCGTTCACCTATTACTAAATCCTTAGAAATACAAATTGATCAAATAAAAAGTGCATACGATCAATTTAAAGGGACCAATAGTTCATCTCAACAGGTTCCAGAAATCAATTTACCAGATCCGAATGGAAATAAAATAAGTTTAAGCTCCTTGAAAGGAAAGGTTGTATTAATTGATTTTTGGGCGTCGTGGTGTGCTCCTTGTAGACAAGCTAATCCAAATGTAGTTTCATTATATAAAAAGTATAAGAGCAAAAATTTTACGATATATAGTGTTTCTTTGGATAAAGATAAAGAAGCTTGGAAACGCGCAATTCAATCAGATGGATTAATTTGGACTACACATGTGAGCGATTTATTACAATGGGAAACACCACTTGTACAACAATATGGTTTTAATTCGATACCATTTACAGTATTGGTTGATAAGAACGGAGTGATAGTAGGTAAGAATTTACAAGGTGACGAATTAGAACAAAAAATCATCTCCTTATTAAAAAAATAAATTATGAAGTATTTAATAGTAGTTTTCACCGTATTCTTGAGTTTATTTAGTTTTTCTCAAACTCCTATCGATGTTACGATTAATGGATCCGTATTTAATCTTACTCAGGATTCAGTTTATATTTCTCAGTATAATGGTCAAGGTTATCGTGATTTATTGCGTGCAAAAGTTGATAGAAAAGGAAATTTTAAATTGATTGGTAAGTTGCCATCTAAAGATATTTATGTTCTTCGATTTTCCAAAAATCAACATATTAATTTAATTTTAAGGGAGAACTCAATTATTACTATTTCTGGAGATGGAAAAAATTTAATTAATTATATGATTTTAGTAGGTTCAGAAGAGAGTGCTCAATTAAATAAGTTTATCATTCGATTAGAAGATTATAATCGTAGAAAGGATTCTGCAAATATTTATTTACAGCAACATCCAGATCAAGAGAAGGTTGTAAACGAGTCATTTATGACAGTTTATCAAGGATTTGAAGCATATAAACAAGAGTTTTTTAACGCCAATCAAAATTCACCAGCTTTGTTACCGTTATTATCATTATTTGATCCTAATCAAAATTTTGAAGTTTATGAAATGTTAGTGGATCATATAGTAAAAGGTTTTGATGGAGCACCAACTGTCAATTTAGTAAAGGCTAATTATTTAAATTTCAAAGCAAAACACGATGAAATGGCATTTTTGTTACCAGGAAAAGAGGCTTTAGATTTTATGCAACCTAAAATTGATGGTAAACCTTTACGTTTATCTGATCTAAAAGGCAAAGTTGTTCTTCTTGATTTTTGGGCTTCTTGGTGTGGTCCTTGTAGAAGAGAGAATCCAAATGTCGTAAAGATATATGAGAAATATAAAGACGCAGGATTTACTGTAATGAGTGTTTCCTTAGATAAAGACAAAAACGCATGGCAAGCAGCAATAAAAACAGATAATTTATCTTGGCCAAATCATGTAAGTGATTTAAAAGCTTGGTCTAATGAAGCAGCACAATTGTATAAAGTTACTGGAATTCCATTTACAGTGTTGATTGATAAAGAAGGTAAAATCATAAAAACAAATGTTCGAGGAGAGGAATTAGAATTGCTGTTAAAAAACGTATTTGGATTTTAAGATGCATTTGACTCCTGGAAAAAAGATATTTTTCGCTTCGGATTTTCACTTGGGAGCTCCTACTTATGATAAAAGTCGTGAGAGAGAGAAACTTATTTGTACATGGTTAGATTCTATCAAATCTGAATGTGAAGCGTTATATTTGGTTGGTGATATTTTTGATTTTTGGTTTGAATATAAATTCGCAATTCCTAAAGGTTTTATTCGTTTGCAAGGTAAAATTGCAGAATTTACAGATGCTGGTATAGAAGTTCATTTTTTTACAGGAAATCATGATATGTGGGCTTTTGATTATTTACCTAAAGAATTAGGTGTAAATATTCATTATAAACCTATTATTACAGTTATTAACGAAAAAAGAATTTACATAGGACATGGTGATGGATTAGGTCCAGGTGATTATGGTTATAAAAGGTTAAAGAAAGTCTTCAAAAATCGTATTATTCAATCATTATTTGGTTTTATTCATCCAAATATAGGTATAGGTCTTGCAGATTTTTTATCGAAACGTAGTCGCGCTAAATCGGGGCATTTGGACGAGGTGTTTTTAGGTGTGGAAAAAGAATGGCTAGTACATTATTGCAAAGAAATTTTGCATAAAGAATCCATTGATTTTTTCGTTTTTGGCCATAGACATTTACCAATTTTACAACAAGTAAATCAATCTGTGTATGTTAATTTGGGAGATTGGATTAATTATTTTACTTATGGTGAGTTTGATGGTGAACAGTTGAAATTATTAAAATATACAGAATAGAATAGTCGTTTTTATAATTTAGGGAAATTATTAGATTCCTTTTTCTGATTAAGATCTATATCTTCATATATTCTATTTTCATCAATAAATACATCATCGATTTCTAGAAAGTTTCTCTCTCTTCTTCTTTTTGTAGAAGTTTGAGGTTTAATTCGAGGATATATTATGTTTTCTGAAAAATATATTGCTCCCATTTGAATTAGAAAAAGCAGAATAAAAATAATAATTGTATTAGTTTGTTGTTTTGAATAGTGTAATTGAGATTTATTTGATTTACCAGTAAGAAAATATTCAACTTCTTGTGCTATTTTACATGGATAGGCAAGGTTTGGATTAAATAAAAAAAAAGTTTTAATATTTAGTTTTTCAAATAAATTTTTTGAATCATTAATGTTAGTTAATCCTTTATTTTGTTCACTTATTAATTCAATGTTAGCTTCGTAAATTTCATCTTCATTACCATCTAATTTATCACTTACATAGATGAAAAATGTTGCGAAAAAGTACCATGAAACTCCGAAAAAAGCATAGGTAATTGGTATGTAGATATAAGATTTTATTTTAGATTTAAATCTCTTTCTTGTTTTTTTTATACTTAAATAAAATATGCAATACAAAAAGGGTGTTAAAATTCCATAAATAACATTTAACGTATTATCATCGTAAAAAAATAACATCCATAGAGTATTAATAACAATCAAAAAAATAAATAAAGCAAATGTTTTATGCAGTAACGCTTTTTTTTTGTCTTTGGATTTTCTAATATTTTGCACGAAAATTATTTTTTTCTTCTATTTTTTTCAATTGATAATAAAGAAAGCTCTCGACCTGTTTGACCTGCTACAGATGTATTCTCATCAGCTCTACGTAATAAATAGGGCAGGACTTCTTTAATTGGTCCATAAGGGACATATTTTGCTACGTTGTAATCTAATGCAGCAAGATTGTAAGATATATGATCACTCATGCCAAGAAGTTGTGCAAAATACATCGATTTAGAATTTTTGTCAATTTTATATTTTTCTATTAATTGACTAAGAATTAATGAACTATCTTCGTTATGTGTACCTGCACAAAGTGCTAAATAATCTATGTTCTGACAAATTATTTCTAAAGCTAGATTATAATCTTTATCAGAGTTTTCTTTTGTAGCTTGAATTGGTGATGGATATCCCATTAATTGAGCACGTTCACGTTCTTTTTCCATGTAAGCACCTCTAACGAGTTTAATTCCATAGTGATATTGTCCATTTCGTGACTCATTAATTATTTTTTTTAGAAAATTAATTCTGTCATGACGATACATTTGTAAAGTATTAAATACAATTGCTCTTTCTTTATTAAATTTCATTATCATAGATAAAGTTATTCTATCGATACTATCTTGTATCCAACTTTCTTCAGCATCTATAAAAACAGGAACATTATTTTCATGTCCTTTTGCACAAATTTGTTCAACACGTTGAATTATACCGAAATAAGATTTTTTATCTTCCTCGGAAAGTTCATTATTAATATCGTTTGCTTTTTCTAATATTTCAAATGTTGCAATTCCAGTCATTTTAAAAACAGCAAAAGGGATTGCAGGATTATTTTTAGCTTTTATAATTGTATCAATAATTTCTTGTGTTGTTTTTTCAAAATCAACTTCCTCCGTTTTTCCTTCAACAGAATAATCAAGTATTGTACCTATATTGTAATCGTTTAATTCTTTTATTTTTTCTTCACAATCTGTAATGTTAACTCCACCACAAAATTGTTTAAAAATGGTTTTTTTGATGATGCCATCAATAGGTAAATTTAATTTAAGAGCAATTTCTGTAAACCACTTACCAAATTTTACAACACGTGGATAACCGATAATTTTAAATAACCAATATGCACGTATTAAATCTTTATCTGTTTTGCTTTTAAAAGCAATTTCTGTATTTTCAAAAGTAATCATGGTACAAAAATACTTTCATTTTATTTAAAAATTTAATTATTTGAAATGAAAAATTAGCTGTTTTAAAAATATATTGTATTTTGTATTAACAAATGAAAGAATAAGTCATGTCGTATACACTTAAATCAAATACATATCAGATAGAAATTAGTGATCTTGAAGATTCTTCTTTTCAAGACTTTATGTTAGTAAATTATGCTAACTCTCGTAAAATAATTATAGTGGATGAAAATACAAATGAATATTGTTTAGAATATTTGATAACAACCTATGATTTTTTGAAAGATGCTGAAATTATTTTAATACCAGAAGGGGAGGATAGTAAAGTTATTGATTTATGTGCACAGATTTGGGATACTTGGACTGATTATCAAATTGAAAGAAATGATGTGGTAATAAATTTAGGAGGTGGGATTGTTTCTGATGTTGGAGGGTTTGCTGCTTCAGTTTATAAGAGAGGTCTAGATTTTATAAATATTCCAACAACTTTATTAGCTATGGTAGACGCTTCTGTAGGAGGTAAAACAGGTGTTGATTTAGGCAAATATAAAAATCAGTTAGGATTATTTGTTGATCCAAAAGCCGTCTATGTAGACATAGCATTTTTACAAACACTTCCAATTGGTGAAATTTATAATGGTTTTGCTGAAATGTTAAAACATGGACTTATAGTTAATGCAAAACATTGGGAAGATTTGTCTATTTTAGTTGAAGTTGAACAAGAAATCACCATTGAACATATCTATACATCGTTAAGCATAAAAAATGGAATTGTACTAGAAGATCCTTTTGAAGGTGGTCTTCGTAAAAAATTAAATTTTGGACATACAATTGGACATGCTTTAGAAGGACATTTTTCTATCAAAGATCCAATTTCTCACGGTTATGCAGTTGCTTTAGGGATTTTGGCGGAATCATTTATTTCATTTAAGAAAAATTTTATAACATTATCTGAATTAAATGAAATTGAACGTGTTATGCTTTCTAATTATGAAAGTATTGACTTATCCGATGAAAACCTTAACGATATATTTCAGTTAATGAAAAACGATAAGAAAAATGAAAAACAAAAAATCTTATGTGTTTTATTAATTGGGATTGGCCAGAGTATAATTAATCAAGAGATTTCAGAACAAGAAGTTCTTGAATCATTAGAATATTTAAATAGATTACACCAAGAAGAAAAGAAATTAGAAATCAAATAAAGGCTTAGTAACTAGATTTCATTGTAAGTAACATTTCCTTGATTGCTTTTAAACGAGTTATAATTGCTTCGTTATCTGTTGTATTTTCTTCGTGAGAATAATCATTTTTTGCTTTAATAGAATTTTTAGCGCCTTCAAGGGTGAAACCTTTCACTTTTACCAAATGGTAAATTTTGTTAATATTTTCTATGTCTTTAATGGTAAATAATCGATTACCTTTTCTGTTTTTTTTAGGAGATATTACCTGAAACTCTTTTTCCCAAAACCTTATTAGTGAGGTGTTTACATTGAACATGGTGGATACTTCACCAATAGTGTAGTATAATTTTGTTAGATTTTCTGTAGATACTTTATTCAAGACTTAGGTTTTATGCTGTGAAAATAGTGATATTTTTGTAAAAGAATGAAAACATCAATCATCTATATTTTATTTTTTTTATTTTCATGTTTGTTATTGCCTTTTATTGGTAACACTCAAACTAATTTAAAAAAAGATTCTCTTTCAATAGTTAAATCTCAATCTAAATTAGATTTTAAAGCATCGAATGATACAGTTCCTCAAAATAACAGTGCTTATGTAGATAATATGTTAGGATTTGCAAAAACATTTTTAGGTACTCCATATTTAAGTTCGGGAGCTTCTCCAACTGGATTTGATTGTTCAGGTTTTGTGTCCTATGTATTGGGGAATTTCGGGATGGATGTGATTCATTCTAGTTATGGATTAGCGGAATATGGACGTACCGTAAAGCTTTCAGATGCACGCCCAGGTGATTTAATGTTTTTCAAAGGGAGTAATTCAGGTTCTAGTCGAATTGGACATGTAGGAATCATTTATGAAGTTCATCCAACAGAAGGGATTAAATTTATACATGCATCCTCATCAAAGGGTGTAACTATTGATCGGTTTAATGGGAGTGCCTATTATGTTCCAAGATATGTCACGACGAAACGCTTAGATTATGGAGTTGAGAGTTCAGGGTCAAAAGGAGGGGAAGAAGGATTGACCTTTGATTAACTATTTGAAAGTAAAGTATTTTTGAACAATATAGCTTATGACTACAATGATAGATGTAGTCATAATTTGACTTGGCATTGGCCACCAATTAAGATATTCAACAAATAATTTTAGTAATCCATAATTTAAAAACACACTAAATATTACAAAAAATAAGTGTCTAGTAAATTGTTTTTTTCCAGGAAGGTTACTCTCGTTCCAGACTACATATTTACTTAAAAAAAATCCAATTGGGAAAGTAACGCCAAAAGATACAAAGAAAGATGCAATATGAGGTTTGATAGAGAAAAGTCCTAAATCTACATTTACTTGGTGAAAAATATAATGTTCACAAACAAAAAAAAGAATCAAGCCAAATAAAGTGTTTCCACCTCCGCAGGCTAAGTAATGATAGGTTTGTTTATCCATGAATCGTTTGAAAATAGGATAAAATACATCCAAAAAATTAAAAATAAGGATTTGTGCTTTATTCATTAACCAAACATTTAGATACAAAAATACAAAATCAGAATACAAAATGGAATTTATTTCGTTATTTGAGTGTATTGAGTTGATTGTAGGTTGAGTAACCTTTTTTAATTTATCTCGTATATTGTTAAGTAAGATTTAATTTGTACTAAAAACTCAACATATTTATATGGTTAAATGGTTGTATAATTGTTTATTGCTGTTGCTTTGTGTCTCTTTAGTTGCTTGTAAACGAAACACTGAGCATTATTCCTTTTATATAAATTCTTCTGAAAATTCGGACTTGCCTGCAATAGTAGCTAACAAGAAGCTTATAATGTTGACGGAAAATAGTATTACTTCTTATACCGAATTAGAAGGTGTAAAAATGGGGTTTGAATATGAGTTGTTGAAAGAATATACAAAAAGTATTGGAGTAAAGTTGGAAGTGAAACCAATCGATAATTTGGATAATGTAGAATTACAATTGAATCGTTTAGAAGCAGATGTGATTGCTTGTAGTTTTACAATTACAAAAGACCGTAAAAACACTGTAGATTTTACACTTCCATATATTAGAACTTCACAAGTACTTATTCAACGATTACCATCGGATTCAACACCTCAATATATTAAAGATCCAATGCAATTAGCACATAAAAAGATTGCTGTTTGGAAAAACTCAAGTTATTACCATCGTATTAAATATTTAGAGCAAGAGATTGGAGAGCCAATATTAATTCAAGAATTAGACGGTAAATATTCACCTGAAATATTACTAGAAAAAGTAGCAAATAAAGAAATTGATTATACAATTGTTGATAACCATATTGCGGTTGCTAATGCTTATAAATTTAGTAATTTGGATCATCATTTACGATTGAGCATTAAACAGCAAATTGCTTTTGGAATAAGAAAAAATAATCCTAAATTAAAAGAAAGTATGGATTCTTGGTTAAAAGAATTTCGTAAGACACCTCACTTTACTTTCTTAAAACATAAGTATTTTGATGGTAAAGAATTGTCACATTTGACATATATGGATTATTTAAATTCAGGAGGTGGTAAATTATCTTCGTATGATAAATTATTCAAACGTGAAGCCAAGAAATTTAATATGGAATGGCATATTATTGGAGCAATTGTTCAACAAGAATCTAATTTCACGCCTTATATCAAAGGTAAGGGAGGAGCTTTTGGTTTAATGCAGTTTATGCCTGGAACAGGTAAACGTTATGGTGTTCATGCTTCTTCTTCTCCTGCATCTCAAATTAAAGCAGGTATGAAAAAGATTAATGCTGATTTTAAATTATGGAAAGATATACCAGATTACCATCAAAGAATAAAATTTGTTTTTGCTACATATAATGCCGGACATTCACCAATTGAAAAGGCACAAAAACGAGCTGCGCAGAAAGGCTATAATCCATTGATATGGGATGACAATGTTGAATTAGTTCTTCGTAAACGGAAGGGAAAACGAATTGCCACTTATGTAAAAGAAGTATACCACCGCTATCAAACGTTGAAATCTTTGTATGAGTAAAAAACGTCTATTGGTTGTTACAGGACCTACTGCAAGTGGAAAAACAGCATTAGCAATTAAATTAGCAAAACATTACAACACTTGTGTCTTGTCAGCTGATTCTCGTCAATTTTACAAGGAGGTTGAAATCGGGACGGCAAAACCTAGTTTGAAAGAACAAGATGGTGTCAAACATTATTTTATTGATAGTCATTCGTTAGAAAATCCATTAACTGCGTCTACGTATGCCGATGAAGCTTTGATGATTTTAGCTGATGAATTCAAAACAAAAGACATCGTAATATTAGTTGGAGGATCAGGTTTGTTTATAGATGCTTTATGTGTTGGGTTGGATAAAATACCTTTTAGCCAAGAAGTTAGAGATCAGTTGAATTTAGAATATTCACAGGTTGGTTTAGAGCATTTGTTAATTGAATTAGCGCACAAAGATCCTGAATATTTTACTCAAGTCGATCAGTCAAATTCAACACGTGTTATTCGTGCACTTGAAGTAATCCGAAATACAGGAAACACTTTTAGTTATTATTTGACAAATGAAACAAAAGAAGCTCGCAATTTTGATACTATCTATTTTATTATCAATTATCCACGAGAAGTTTTATACCAGCGTATTGAAAAACGAGTTGACTTAATGTTGGAAGCTGGTTTGTTAGATGAAGTAAAATCGGTTCAGCATTTATCGCATCTTCAAACATTAAATACTGTAGGTTACTCAGAATTCTTTCGTTTTTTTAAAGGTGAAATAAATTATGATACTGCAGTTCAGTTAATAAAACAAAATACGAGGAGGTATGCTAAGCGTCAATTAACTTGGTTTAGAAGGTATAGTAACGCAATCTGGCTACATGAAACGGAGTTGAGTTTACAAGTAAAAGAGGTAATATCTAACTTGAAATAATTTCTTACATTTGATTCGTTACTCGAGTTGTAAGATGAATATTCAATTTAATCAGGTATTACCAGTTCCATTATCATCAATGTCGCATGTTAGAGATTCTTTGTGGAATACTAGCTCTGTGTTTAATCAGGGGCAAAAAATCATGATTGAAGCTCAAAGTGGTCGAGGTAAATCAACTTTAATACATTTACTTTTTGGAGTTCGAAAAGATTATCATGGTGAAATAACATTTGGGAGAAAAAAACTATCTGAATTTAATGAATCGGATTGGGTAGATTATCGTCAACACCATGTATCTATCGTTTTTCAAGATTTACAATTATTTCCATTCATCACGGTTTTAGAGAATTTAAAAGTTAAAAATAATCTTACCAAACATTTTACGGATGATCAATTGATTGAAATGTTGGGTCGTTTAGGTTTATTGGATAAGTTACATGTTCTATGTGGACAATTATCTATGGGACAACAGCAAAGAGTTGCAATAATTAGGGCACTTTGTCAACCTTTTACTTGGATGTTGTTAGATGAACCATTTTCCCACCTTGATGAAATAAATGCAAGTAAATGTATGGAGTTAATTAACGAGGAATGTGAAAAGCATTCTGCAGGTTGGATAATCACATCATTGGGATTGCAAACGACCTTTTCGTATGACAAACTAATTCATATTTGATGTTACAAAAAATAGTATTAAGAAATCAATCGAAAACACAATTAGTAATAGCTTTATTAGGTGCCTTTTTAGGTGTTCTTTTTTTGTTGGTGTCAGTCCAATATTTTTTTAAAGTCAATCAGTTTGGGAAAGGTTCAGAAATGTTGGGTCCAAATACATTGATTATTCAAAAAAAGGTTTCATCCTCCACTACTTTACAATTAGCATCGACTTCATTTACACAACATGAAATATCAGTAATTGAAAATAAAACGTTTATTCAAGAAATTCAACCGATATTGAGTAATAATTTTGGGGTAGAATTTGCGACTTCAGACCCAATGTTACCTTACTTTCGTTCAGATGTTTTTATACAATCAGTTGATTCTCGTTTTTTAGATATTAAATCTAGTCAATGGAGATGGAAGGAAGGTGATGAAATTGTTCCAATAATTCTTCCTCGTGATTTTTTGGTAATGTTAAACACATTTATGAGTTCATCTGGCATTCCTCAAATATCGGATGAGTTAGCGAAAGATGTAAAATTTAGTTTATTATTATCTAACGAGAAAACGAAAAAGCAATTTCGTGCAAAAATTATTGGGTTTACAAATGAAGTTTCTTCAATATTGGTTCCTGAATCATTTATGTGTTTTGGGAAAGTATCTTTTGGTTCAAAAGTAACAGAGAAAATAACTCAGTTGATGCTTTCAAGTAAGGAGAAAGAGTTTGGGTTAGTCGAAAAATTTTTAGACGAACAACATTATGAGTCAAAAAACGCGCAGTTGGTTACTGGAAGATTAAAAAGTGTAGTTAGTATGTTATTGTTAGTTATTGTTTTTATTTCATTACTTACATTAATATTCTCATCTTTTGTTCTTATTCAATACATACAATTATTGATTTCGCGTAATGTTTATGAGATTAGAACGCTCCTACGTTTGGGGTATGCTCCGCGAAAATTGTATTTTGTCTTCTTGCTTTATTTTGTGTTATTGTATGGAGGGATATGCTTTTTAGCTTCACTTGTATTTATAATTTTAAAATCTCGAATAGATGAAAAATTACATAATAGTGGAATTTATATTGCCTTGGATTATTCTAAAATGACATGGGCAACTTTAGGTATTTCTTTCGTCCTATTTTATGTTACAGCATTAGTAAGTACTAAAAGGAGTGTAATGAATGAATTTTAGGAAGATTTAACAACTCAATTTGGCTTAAAATTTCTAATTTTGAACAACATTAATCGATTAATTTATGAAAAAAATAGTATTTATTTTATTTGCATTAGTTTCACTTGCAGGATTTTCACAAAAAATTAAAATTAAAGTTTCAGGTGAAAAAGACACAACCGTTTTTTTGGTAAAATATTACGGGAAAGGAATGTTTTATGCAGATACTGCTGAAATGAAAAAAGGGGTGGTTGAATTTAATGGTTTAAAACAAAAGTCAGGGGTTTTTGCTCTGCTTTTACCAGGTCAAAAATATTTTGATTTTATTTATTCAGGTGAGGATGTTAGTCTAGAAACAACAGGTCCTGAGCATGTTAAAAATTTAATTGTTAAAACCTCGAAAGAAAACTTATTGTTTTTTGACTATATCAAATTTATGAATAGTTGTAGTTCAAAAGCTAAAGAAATAAATGATAAAAAGGAAAAATCAACAAAAGATAGTCCTGAGTATAAGTCGTTCCAAAAGAATTTAGAGTCGATAAGTAAAGAGGTAATTGCCTATCAAAAGAAATTAATTAATGAAAATAAAGGATCATTTGTTGGGAAAATAGTTAAGATGTCTATGGATATTGAAATACCTGAGATTCCTAGAAAAGCTGATGGTTCTATGATTGATTCTAATTTCGCATATCATTATTTCAGAGATCATTATTTCGATAATATTGATTTGAATGATGATAGATTGTTGAATACTCCTGTTTTTCATAACAAATTAGATTTCTTTTTCAGTAATAGTATGTTACCTCCAATGCCAGATTCTATTGTGAAGTTTGCTTTTCGTTTTTGTGATAATTTAAATATTAAATCAGAGATGTTTAAGTATTGTGTAACTCATATAACATCTAATTATGAAAAGTCCAATATTATGGGTATGGATAAAGTGTTTGTAAAAATGGGGCAGCGCTATTATTGTGTTAAAAACTACAAAGGTAAATTACAAGGCTCTTCTAACATTACTTGGATGGATTCAACAAAATTAGAGGAGCTATGTAAAAAAGTTGAGATCAACAAGAATTTGGTTCAGGGTGAAATTCCACCAAACATTTCATTAGTTGATTCTACAGACACTCGTTGGAGGGATTTTTATAGTTTAAAGTCTGAATATACTATTTTGTATTTCTGGGATCCAGAGTGTGGTCATTGTAAAAAAACGACACCCAAGTTAGGAGAATTATATTCGAAAAAATTAAAAGATAGAAATGTTGAAGTTTTTGCAGTTGGTAAAGCAGTCGGAGAGGATTATGCAAAATGGAAAAAATTTATCAGAGAAAATAATTTATCGTTTATCAATGTTGCATTAACCGATAAGTTGTATAAGGCAGCTTTAGAAGATGCAAGACAATTTGTCCCTAAATACACAACAGTTGAAGCATTAAATTACCAAGAAACTTATGATATTTATTCTACTCCAAAGATTTTTGTATTGGATAAGGATAAAAAAATTATTGCTAAAGGATTATCTATTTCTCAATTGGAAGATATGTTAGATCATTACCAAGGTAAAAAAGATGCTCCAAAATTATTTCCTCCTGATCCTGAGGAAGAAGAGCATGCAAAAGAAACACATTAAAAAAAATGGCTGTCTATAAAGGCAGCCTTTTTAGTTACTATATGAAGCAATACAGTAAGAATTTTTGGGTAGTTTGTATTTCTATGCTTCTGTTTATGATCAGTTTCAACTTGATTATGCCAGAATTAAATGGAATACTTTCAGATTTAGGTGGCGGTAAATGGAAAGGGTTGATAATAACAATTTTTACGATTTCCGCTGCAATTTCCCGCCCATTTTCAGGGAAATTATCCGATACAATTGGGAGAAAAAAAGTGATGTACATTGGTTTAGTATTATGCATACTTGTTAATCTAATGTACCCTTTTAGTCATTCTGTTTTCTTGTTTTTAGTGGTGCGTTTTATTCATGGTTTTACGGTTGGTTTCACACCAACGGGAGCAACTGCAATGATTACAGATATTTTACCGATAGACAAGAGAGGAGTAGGTATGGGTATTTGGGGGACGTTTATTTCATTAGGAATTGGCGTAGGTCAGTTTTTAGGAACGCCAATAGCTGCTGAATTTGGGGTCGATAGTTTGTTTTATGTATCCTTAGTATTAAATATTATTTCTATTGTTCTACTTCCATTTTCTGTAGAAACGTTAAAGGAAACTAAAGGAATGCACATTTCTCATCTTTCTATTTCTAGAAAGGAAGTGTTTGAACCGTCTGTTTTACCGTCGGCTTTTGTTATGTTTTTGACTTCCAGTTGCTCAGGTTGTGTTTTTGTCTTAGCTCCAGATATTTCTACTTATTTAAAGATAGATAACAAGGGGTGGTTTTTTCTTTTTTATGTTTTTACAACGATATTAGTAAGGCTTTTTACCGGTAAGCTATCGGATAAAATAGGTAGACAGAAAACCTTGTTTATTGGGGTTTTATTACTTTTTATAAGTATGTGTTTATTAGTAAACGTAAATTCAACAACAAGTTTTACGATTGCCGCGATTGTTTTTGGATTAGCTACAGGCGTAAATAGTCCTGCTTTATTTGCTTGGACAGCAGATTTATCTCATCCACAAAGAAAAGGAATTGGTGCAGGTACTATGTTTATTGCATTGGAAATAGGTATTATGTTTGGTTCGTTTGTTACCTTATTCATTTATAGCAATACCTTAAAAACAGCTTCCAATTCCTTTTATTTAGGAGTGTTGACTTCTTTGTGTGCTTTAATTTATTTGATTGTTCGAATTCAAAAAGAAAATAAATCAAACAAAAGATTTAGTTAACGTTTCGTCCATCGCTTGTTTAATTTTTTCATCTGCACTTCTGTCGGTAAGTGTAAGTGAATTTTGACAAGGAATAAAATCATAACCCGCTCCCCATTCTTTAAAGTTTTTTGCTAGTTCTTGAATGGAATTCCCAATGAATTCAACTTCTTCGTTTGTCATTGTAGGGTGAAGTGATACACGTATCCATCCAGGTTTGTTTGAAAAGTCTCCTAGATTAATTAAATCTGTAATTTGTTGCGATTGACTTTGGTCAACATTTAATAAATAATGCCCATAAGTTCCTGCGCATGAACATCCGCCTCGTGCTTGGATTCCAAATTTGTCACTTAAAATTCGTACGCCTAAATTGTAATGCATGTCTTCAATGTAAAATGACATTATTGCTAAACGATTTTTATGTTTTGGCGCAAGGATGTGAAGGTTAGGTATGTGTTCAATTTTATTCCAAAGAATAGTTAATACCTCATGTTCTCTTTCTAGTATGTTTTTTACTCCCATCTGTTCTTTGAGAGAAACACACATTGCGGTTTTAATGGTTTGTAAAAAAGGAGGAGTTCCTCCATCTTCACGCGCTTCAATATCGTCTATGTATTTATGTTGTCCCCATGGATTTGTCCAATCCACTGTACCGCCTCCAGAATCATCAGGGACATCGTTTTTATACAATTTTTTGTCAAATATAAGTACACCGGTTGTTCCTGGACCACCTAAGAATTTATGTGGAGAAAAAAAGATTGCGTCCAACTTTTCTTCTTGATTTTCTGGATGCATATTGATGTTTACATAGGGGGCAGAACAAGCAAAATCTACAAAAATTAATCCGTTTGCTTCATGCATTATTTTAGCTATCTCATGGTAAGGAGTTTGAATTCCAGTAACATTGGAACATGCTGTAATAGAAGCAATTTTTATTTTTCGATGTGCATGTTTTTGGATAAGTTCGGATAAATGTGTTAAACAAATTAAACCTTCTTCATTTGGTTCAATGATTTCTACCGTTGCAATAGTTTCTAACCAACTCGTTTGATTGGAGTGATGTTCCATGTGTGAGATAAAAACAACAGGTCTGTCTTCTTCTTTGATGGAGTCATTAAGTAAGGTGGACTGCCTGAATCCTAAAATTCGTTGAAATTTATTTACAACACCTGTCATTCCCGAACCAGACGTGATAATTATGTCATTATTCGTTGCGTTAACGTGCTTTTTTATAATCGATCTTGCTTGATGATATGCATAAGTCATCGCCATACCTGTAGTACTCGTTTCCGTATGGGTATTTGCTACCAATGGCATTATTTCATGTTGTAAACGTTCTTCAATCGGAGAGAAACAACGACCACTAGCAGTCCAATCTGAGTAAACAATTGTATGTTCTCCTCCGTCTGGTTTAGGGATTTTGGTGTTAATTCCTATAATTCCATTTCGGTATTTTGTGAAATAATTTTGCATTTAGGGTAGGGTTAGAGTTTAATTTTGAAATATCTATAGATGAAGTATGAGTTTTTTTAATAAAAACAGAGTCAAAATTATGAAATTCTACTCGAATTGTTAGGTGTTTTCAAGAAAATGTCAGTTAAAATAAAATGGCATATAGTTTGTCAAATTAGTACCATTCAAATTAGTTTCAACTTTAATAGGGTTGAAACTTGTTTTTAGAATAATCTTATGACAAATTGACATTTTACGATATGAATTACGACAATTTTGAATTACCATTAGTGCAATTTTCTTCTGACTCAGAAAATGAAGCAGAATTTATTCCTTTAATTACCCAAGAGGAAGAAGAGTCTATGAATAAACAAGATTTCCCTAGTGAATTGCCAATTTTACCTTTAAGAAATAATGTCTTGTTTCCAGGAGTAGTGATTCCAATCACAGTTGGACGAGATAAATCTATTCGATTGATTCAAGATGCTAATAAAGGCGATAAAATCATTGGTGTAGTTTCTCAAAAAGACCAAGATGTGGAAAGTCCTGAATTAAAAGACTTACACAAAATTGGTACCGTTGCGCAAATCATTCGAATGCTTAAAATGCCGGATGGAAGTACAACGGTTATCATTCAAGGTAGAAGAAGGTTTAAATTAGGTAAAGAGACACAAAGCGAGCCTTATCTGAAATCGACTATTAAGTTGCTTAACGAAAAACCTTACGATAAAAAGTCACAAGAAATGGAAGCGGTTTTTGCTTCTATCAAAGAGAATGCTTTAGAGATTATTCGTCAAAGTCCAAACATACCTTCTGAAGCATCGTTTGCCATTGGTAACATTGATAGTCCAACTTTTTTGGTGAATTTCATTTGTTCCAATATGAACGCGGATGTTTCTAAAAAACAACAATTATTAGAAGAGTTGGATTTGAAAAAGCGTTCTTATTTAGTATTACAACATTTGTCACTTGAAACAGAAGTTCTTAAAATAAGAAATGAAGTTCAGTCGAAAGTGCGACATGACATTGACAAACAGCAACGTGAATATTTCTTAAATCAACAAATAAGAACAATTCAAGAAGAATTAGGGGACAATCCACAAGAACAAGATGTTCAAGATCTACAAGAACGTGCGAAGTTGAAAAAGTGGGATGAGAAAGTAGCTAAAATATTTGCGAAAGAATTGAATAAATTCCA
>CANGOA010000015.1 GCA_947455255.1 Flavobacteriia bacterium
CTATCTAATAGATTAAGCAGCAAGTGCGTATGACGTGTTGTCAATTATAGTTCGAGACAGGATATTAAAGAGCTCCACCTCAACGCTCTACATGCTTACACTTGACTATCGCTTATGCTGTCAAATCCAATACAGCCCCAGTATTGTAACGTAAAGATAGATAAAATACCTGATTTAGGTTAGGAATTACCCAAAGAATAGTTGTTATATTTGTGATATATTCAAATTCTAAGGTTATGGAAATTTTTGATATCCAACAATTAAATGAGCGTTTGCCTGAAATTAAAGCATCATTTCAATCCAAAAAACCTTTTCGTTATGTAGCTATAGATAATTTCTTACCAGAAGCTATTGGAAACGAGATACACGATAATTATCCTACGGTTAACTTAGGTGAATGGGATGGAACAACTTACTTGGATCAAAAAAATAAATTCCAAAAATCGAAGTTTGAAGCTGGTTCTTTCATGCAAGAGGTATTCGACCAATTGAATGGAACCGTTTTTTGTGGGTGGTTGGATCGTTTAGCTGAATTTGAAGAGCCATTAATGGGAGATCCAGATTTATTTGGAGGTGGTTTACACCAATCCGTAAATGGTGCGTTTTTGAATGTGCACGTAGATTATAACATTCATCCAAAAACGAAATACCACCGTCGTTTAAATGCAATTATCTATTTGAATAAAGATTGGAAAGATGAATACCAAGGGCATAACGAATTGTGGGACTTTACTAATGGAAAAAAAGTAATGCTTGATCGTGTTGCTCCCATTTTCAACCGTTGTGTGATTTTTGAAACCAATGAAATATCCTTCCATGGTCACCCAACACCATTGAATACTCCTGAAGGAGTTACTCGTAAATCCTTAGCTACTTATTATTACACAAAAGATAGGCCGGAACACGAAAAGGCTGCTGACCACAATACCATTTACAAAAATACAGAAGGTTCTTTTGGTCAATGGAAACGTTTTGTGGCAGGGGTGAAAGCTTTTGCGGAGAGAACGTTTAAGAAGTGAATTTATGATTAAGAAAACTATAATTTGTGTAGGATTTATTTTTCTTGCTCCCATATCATTATATTCTCAAGTCAAACATAGAAAACCTGACTATGCATTATCCCCTGGAATTTCGATCCAAAAAGAAGTACTTTATGAAATTAATACTTTAATTGGTCGTTATGAAAATTCAACTGGGGGAAATGCTTTTGGTGGTGTAAGATTTGGATTTGAATCAAATTTAAAACAAGGCATTAATAATATAATTGCACCAAAAATTGGATTAGAAATATCTGGAATGTTAATTTGTTTGAGGATTACAGCAATTAATTATTTTCAAAATCATAAAAATCAATTTACATTATTACCTGAATTTGGGATTAGTTATATGGGTTTTGTTAACTTAACTTATGGTTATAATATATTCATGTCAAAAAATAACTTTATAGATATTGGAAGTCATAGAATCTGTTTAACATTCAACCTTAACCGAGATTTAATTGACGATACATTCAACTAATTTAATTATCTGAATATTGATAATTTTCAAATTTGTACTTTTGCATCTATGCAGAAAAAACACATTCTTTTTGTTTCTTATGACGGAATGACGGATTCCTTGGGTCAATCACAAGTGTTACCTTATATCCGTGAAATTTCCAAGAAAGACTATCGTTATACCTTGATAAGTTTTGAAAAAGATGATCGTTACAAGCAACATCATAAGACCATCGAACAAATCTGTGCAAATTCGGAAGTAGATTGGATTCCGATTTCCTATTCGGGAAGTATTCCTATTATTTCTACCATATGGAATGTATATCGTTTGAAGAAAGAAGTGTTTAAATTACATAAACGCAGACCAATAGATTTGTTCCATAGTCGTAGTCATGTTCCATCCTTAGCTGCACATGCATTATTCTTAAAGAAAAAAGTGCCGTTTTTGTTTGATATGCGCGGTTTTTGGGCGGATGAACGTGTCGATGGAAAAGTATGGGATTTAGGAAACCCAATTTTTAAAAAGGTTTATAACTTTTTCAAACGCAAAGAGATTGAATTTATCATTGATGCTGGAGCAATTATTTCGTTAACCGAGAATGGAAAAGTAGAAATTGAATCTTGGCAACACAAACAAACAACACCAAAGGCTTTACGTGATAAACAGTTGGACATTACTGTTATCCCTTGTTGTGTGGATACAGCATTGTTTGATCCTGAAAAGGTTACCCTAGAATATAAAAACGAATTAAGAACAACATTAAACATTCAGACAGATCAGTTTGTGTTAGGATATGTTGGTTCAATTGGTACGTGGTACATGTTGCCTGAAATGCTTGATTTCTTTCAAGTTTTAGAAAAAAAGAATCCAAATGCTATATTTCTATTTGTAAGTAATGAAGGCGATAAGATATATGAATTAGCTGCACAAAAAGGAATAGCTGCGGACAAAATTCGTGTAGTTTCATGTTTGCATAGTCAGGTAGCTAGTTATATTTCTTTGTTTACAGCTTCAATTTATTTTATCATTCCTGCTTATTCTAAAAAAGCATCTTCACCTACAAAACAAGCGGAATTGATGTCTATGGGAATTCCAGTAATCTGTAATGCAGGGGTGGGGGATTCGGACTTAATTGTAAAAAAACACCAAGCAGGGTGGGTGGTTGATGAATTTATCGATGTAAACTATCAATCAGTTGTGGATATGCTTGTTTCAAGTGATTTTTCTGAATTCAGCCGATTATCAGCTAGTTGTAAAGATATTTTTCAATTAGAAAAGGGAGCGGAACACTTTGAAGCTTCATACCGTCGTATTATGAACAAGTAATTCTTATTTTCTTATTTAGAATAATTCTAAAATACCTTTTTTGTGGTATTGCTTCTTATTTAGAATGATTCTAATTTCGTAACGTTAAAATATTAATACGTTATGAAAAAAATAATATTCAGTATTCTTCTAGTAATAGTTACATTACAAGTTTCGGCTCAAGTATTAACACGTGAAGATTCTTTAGCGGCAGGTTTGATACGTTCCAATGCTTCAACCGTTATATCTGGTTATGGGAACGTGAATAATACGACCAACTTCACCACCAAAAAAAGCGTAATTAATTTAGATCGACTTATCTTATTTGTGGGACATAAGTTTAACAACAAGATTTCTTTCTTTTCTGAGTTGGAACTGGAAAATGCAAAAATTGCCTCTGGAAATGTAGATGGAGAATTTTCTGTTGAGCAAGCCTTTATTAAGTTTAACGTGAATAGTAACAATTACATCACAGGAGGTTTATTTATTCCACGAATTGGGATTATTAATGAGAATCATTTGCCGAATACCTTCAACAGTAACAATAGACCAATGGTAGAGACTTTAGTGATTCCTTCTACTTGGAGAGAATTAGGTGTGAGTTTTTATGGATCAAGTGCTAAGATTCCAGGGTTGAATTATACCTTGGCGTTAGTTAATGGATTGTCGAGTGCTAATTTTAAAAATGGTTCAGGAATTAAAGAAGGTAGATATGAAGGAAGTAATGCATCGACAGGGACGCTAGCTTTAACAGGTTCTTTATTGTATTATAGCGGTTTTTTTAGAACACAGGTTTCTGCTTATTACGGTGGCTCTAATGGAATTACACCTCGTGAAGCTGATAGTTTGCAGTTGAATAAAGGCATATTTAGTTCGCCAATTGGTTTGGTAGATTTCAACATTCAATATCATGGACCCCGTTTTCAATTTAAAGCACTTGCATGTATTGTAACTATTTCGGATGCTGCAAAAATTAATACGGCTTATGCCAATAACACCTCTAAACAAATGGTTGGTGCTTATGTTGAAGGCGGATATGATTTTTATAAAAAAGAAGAAAAAACTGCACGAGTATATGCACGTTTTGAGTACATTAATCTAAATCATCAATTAGCAGAAAACAGTATTGCAAACACAACCTTAAAACAAAATTACATCACTTCAGGTTTGTGTTTTTTACCTGTAAAAGGAGTTATGCTAAAATTAGATTATACGTACAGATTGACAGGGGATAACAATCCTTTGTTGGTAGTTAACCCTTTCCCTAAAGGACTTCCATATTATACACAACAACATATAATGAATTTAGGATTAGCGTATTCTTTTTAGTTAAGAGTTACGAGTTACGGAAATAATTATATAGTATGAAAAATTTGAGTTTATTAGTTGGACTGTTTTTTTTGGTTGGGTGTAAAAAAACAACGCATACAGAAACAAAAAATGTAACGCAAGAAGAAGTTGTGATGTCATTAGCAACAAATGTGAATGTTGTAGCATACCAACAATTGGCAAAGAGAAGTGATGATTTATATCAAGCTGTTGTTTCCTTCTGCACAAATCCTACCGATCAGGGTTTAGAAGATTGTCGCCAGTTATGGAAAGAAACGCGCGCTGTTTGGGAAAAAACGGAAGGATTTTTATACGGACCTGTTTCTTCTCAAAACATTGATCCAAGAATAGATACCTGGCCTGTAGATTATTTAGTGTTGGATAGTGTTTTGAAAAGTTCCATTATTTTCAATGAAACCAACATGTCTGTTTTGGAAGACGCGTTGAAAGGATTTCATCCTATGGAATACATTTTATTTGGAAAAAATGGGAATAAAAAAGAAAGTGAATTAACTATGCGTGAAAAAGAATATTTAACAGCTTTAGCATTTGATGTGAAGAATTTAACAAGTCAATTATCAGATAGTTGGAATGTAAAAAACAAAGACAATTACTTTTCTTACTTTACAAATCCTTCAACGTTCAATCCGTATTACAAAACACAAAAAGATGTGTATTTGGAAATCGCAAATGCGATGATTGGAATTTGTGATGAGGTAGCGAATAGAAAAATTGGGGAGCCTTTTTTAACACAAGATTCATCGCTAGAAGAATCTCCATTTTCAGGTAATTCATTGACCGATTTTATGAATAATATGTTTAGTGTTCAATGTGTATTTCAAGGAAAATTTTCGAGTGATCAAATTGGATTAGAGGACTTTGTGAAAAAGAATAATTTATCCTTGAATCAATTGATAAACACCAAAATTAGTTCTGCAATTTCAGCGTTAGCTACTGTAAAAGGACCATTTTCAACCGCTATTCTCGAGCAACCTATTCAAGTAGAAAATGCAATGAAAGCAATCAACGATTTGAAAGAAGTATTAGAAAGTAAGTTAATCCCATTTATTCAATTGAATGTTAACTAATATGAAGTACGTTACGTGTTTATTTCTTGTAATTATTTTAGTTACAAGTTGTAAAAAAGAAGCATCAATAACCAATTATGAAGAACAAGATTGGCTAGCAGGAGGGAGTCAAACTGTGTTTGAAACAGGTTCTGGGGCATATAGTCAGACATTTCCTGTTAATCTTTCCGCAGTAGCTTTGGAAAACCACGAAATTGGCGATGCGCTTTTCGAAGCAACCTTTATAACTGCTCCAGCACCCAAAAATGCTGGTTTAGGACCACTTTACAATGCTGTATCATGTGCTTCATGTCATAATAAAGATGGTAGAGGAAATGCACCAGAAGAAGGAGGTCATTCCGTTTCTTTGTTTTTAAAAGTAAGTGAACCGGGGGTGAATGAACACGGGGGACCATTGGATCTTCCCGGTTTTGGAGTTCAAATTCAACCGAAGGCAACGTTTGGGAAACTAGGTGAGGCAGAAGTAAATGTTCACTATACCTATGAAACAGGGGCCTTTGATGACGGTGCGAGTTACGAACTTCGTCGTCCAACCTTTTCAATTGATAATCCATATATTCCTCTTCCAGGTAATTATTTGTTTTCGCCACGTTTTTCCCGACCAGTATTTGGAATGGGATTATTGGAAGCAATAGCCGACGCTACTGTATTGATGAATGAAGATGAATATGATGTGAATAATGACGGAATAACAGGAAAAGCAAATTACGTATGGAATATTTACGAACGTAAAATGACTTTAGGGAGATTTGGCTGGAAAGCTGGTGTACCAACAGTTCTTCAACAAGTAGCAGCAGCCTTTAATCAAGACATTGGATTGACAAATTTCATTTTTCCGTATGAGAATTCATTAAATCAAGCACAATATGATAATCTAAACGACGAATTCGAATTATCTGATAGTTTAGTTTATGCATCTGCAATGTATATTCGCACACTTGCAGTCCCTGCCCGAAGAAATGTGAAAGATCCAGAGGTAATTCGAGGAAAACAACTATTTAACGATGCAGCGTGTGTAAAGTGTCATACACCTAAACATAAAACAAAAGTAAATATGGCCTTTCCAGCTTTGTCTAACCAAACGATTTATCCGTATACCGATTTATTGTTACACGACATGGGACCAAACTTATCAGATAATAGACCAGAATATTTAGCAGAAGGTTTTGAATGGCGTACACCACCATTATGGGGTATTGGTTTATCTCAATCAGTGAATAACCATTCGTATTTTTTGCATGATGGACGTGCACGAAATATTAGTGAAGCCATTTTGTGGCATGGAGGAGAAGCCTTACAATCAAAATTACTCTATATAAAAATGAGTGCGTCTGATCGTAAGGCTTTATTGAAGTTTTTGAACTCTTTGTAAAATGATTAGTTATTCAATTTTCCTTGGCTAATCCATTTCGAGAAAACAGCAATTTTATCTGCTGACCACTTTCCAGATTGAGGCATAAATCCACTATTGATTGCACTTAGTGAACTACTTGCGTATTTAGAAACATTCGAATAACCACTTAAGTTGATCCCTCCACTTGCATTTGAACCGCTGTGGCAACTTGTACATTCTTGACTCATTAAGGGAGCAATGTCCGTTTTGTACGAAATGACTTTTGTGGTATCCAAGGTTGTTGGAGTAATAGGAGTTGTAGTAGGAGTTGTCGATGTTTTTTTACAAGAAAATAACATCCCTCCAATTAATGTAAATCCTAGGATTGCGAAGCTTAATTTTTTCATACGAATTGTTTATATATTTATGAAGACGTTTTTTAAACGTAAAAGTTGGTTTTTTATTTTATATAATATTCCTAAAAAAGCAATTTTCAATACAAGATTAATTCGTTAGTTTTCTAAGACAAAATAATAGCTTATTATTCAGCTTTTTTATAGGTGTAAATTATTTTTTTAATGGCTTCTATTCTGCTCAGCCTGACAAAAAAGTTTTAAGTCAGACTGAGCTGAGTAGAAGTCTACTCAATAATCAATTTTTGAACAAGTGTACCAACTTCCGAAGTCGCGTATATAAAATACACTCCTTTTTCGAATGTTGTATTTACTTCGAATTGTGTTGCATTAACCTTTTCAATTTCTTTCACTAACATTCCTAATTCATTGTATATACGGATGTTGTTTAAAATAGATGAGGCATTTACTTTAAAGTTACTTTTGCTTGGATTTGGATAAACTTGGAATGTGTTTTCAGTAGTTAATTCAGAAATACTTGCACAAGCTTCTTTTGCCAATACAATCGAATCTTTACTTTTTGTTCCATTTTTATCTGTGATTTCTACCCAGTAGTTACCTTTTGATAAATCTTCAAGAATCGTATTTGTTGTATCTCCAGTATTCCATTTGATTTTGTATGGCGCAGCAGGAGCAGTAAAGCTTGTCCCTCCTGTGTACGCGATTGTTAGCTGACCTCCTTTATTATCACAAGCAGCAGATTTAACTTCCTGAAATGCAACGTTGATTGGTAATTCAGAAAGTGCATTTGAATAGATACTATTGTTATCTGTAGTTACAAAAACTCGTTCTCCTGCAAAACCAATTTTATTTACATCTGTGAAACTTGGTAAGTTAAATTGGTTTCCACCACTTTCCCATGTTTTACCTTCATCTTTTGTTGCTAACAAACCACCTTTGTAAGAAGCAAATACATACCCACCATAGTTTCCTAATGCTTGGATAGCATTACCATTTAAACTTAATAATATTGTGTGATCAATTGAAGTCTTCGAAGTTGTTTTCCAATCAATGTTGTTAATGTCAGAAACGTATACACCACCATTTTGCGTTCCAACATAAACATTTGTACCCAAAGCAGTAATACTTGTTAAATTATTTGTTGAAATATTTTTATTAATGTCTTTCCATTCACCGCTCCCTTCCGGTTTAACAAAAGCTCCTTGACCATGAGCAGCCAAGTACACTTTACCACTTAAAAATGCTAATGAAACTGGTTCAACACCATTAGGTAAACCAGCTTGGATTAATTTCCAATCCGCAGTTCCATTTGTTTCGTATACATTTCCAGTACTACAAATTACATACACAAATCCTTTAGAAGCGAATACTTTTTCAATCGCCAAGTTCGTTAATCCTTTATTAAACGCAGTCCAAACTTTACCAGAATCTGCACTTACAAATACACCTGCATTTTCAGTCACAGCGAAAACTTTAGAACCAAAGATTGCTAAATCATTTACATGTAAACTATCCGTTAACCCTTTGTTTGCTTGTGCATAAGAAGTCGCCAAGTTTTTAGTAACATATACACCTCTTTCTGTCGCAACATAAATCAATTGACTTCCATTCGATGCAAATGAATAAGTTTTTTGGTTGTTATATCCTGTATTGATTGGAGTCCATGATTGACCATCCATACGGAAAATGCCATCGTTTTCAATTTCAGCATAGAAGTTAGATGCCAATGCAAAAATGTAATTAAACACTGTTCCTGTTGGTTTGTTAAAATTTGCTTCGTACCATTCACCGGTTAAGTAATTTTGAGCAGCAGAAAGTAATCCTTTATCCGTTGTAATTACCCAATTGTTTTTAATTCCCAAGGTGAAAATTTGAGTTGCTTTAACATTAAGCGTAACTTTCGTGAAATCAGCAGTCGTTTCTATATTTGCAGAATCTAATACGAAAAGTCCATTTTTATTAGACACCATCAACATATCATCCCCCTTGTTATAAGCAAAAGCCGATCCTCCTTCGATGTTTTGTGTATTTACATCATTCAATGAAGTCCAAGTAGCACCATTGTTTTCAGAGTAAAACATCCCTTTTGTTTCCGTTAAAACAAACAAACGATTCGCAGAACGTTCAAAAGCAACAATTTTAGAACCTGCAAATGCTAGATTTGTGATTTCAGTCCAATTGTCACCTAAATCGGTTGATTTAAAGATTTTTCCGCTTTTTGTCCCTACCAATAAGGTAGTTGCATCCAAGGAAATCACAGAAGTTGTTGTTAATTCCGTCAACCCTTTGTTGATTTTCACCCAATAACGATCAGAACCAACATAACCAGAAAAACGAAAGATTCCACTGTCTGCAGTTGCAGCGATAGCATATTTCCCGGTATGAGCTAATCCTACGATTTTTCCGCTTTTTAAACCTACAGGTCTTGCCGACCAAGAACCAATTACGGTATCTTTTAAGTTTGCATCGTATTTACGCGTACCAGCATAAACACCTCCGTTGGCTGTTCC
This sequence comes from Flavobacteriia bacterium, assembly GCA_947455255.1. GTDB lineage: Bacteria > Bacteroidota > Bacteroidia > Flavobacteriales_D > Crocinitomicaceae > CANHVK01. The sequence goes on from CANGOA010000015.1 coordinate 9,437, forward strand.
AACGTAAACCGTATCTTTTTTCGTAACGGAACAAGTTACTTTTCCTCCTCCGAAGGGACCTTTAGACCCAAAGTGAGCAAGTGCAGAAGTAGTCGTTAACGCTACCGATGCGAGTACAAATGATAATTTAGTAATTGTTTTTTTCATTTTCTTTTTTTTAGTTTAAGTAGCTTTGGCTAGGCTTAGTATGACACGAGTGAATTATGTCAGGCAGGGCGTAGACGAAGCCTAATTGTTTTTTCCTTTTTGTTCGATCCATTTCAAGATGAGGTCCGTCGTACATTTACTCAACTTGCCATTCGGCGGCATTGGGTTCGTTACGGAAGTCATAGAGGTATAGAGCAAACTAGCTTTTGGATTCACCGTGTCTAAATAGCCACTTTTGGAATCCGTTACGTTTTCATATGCAACAGACGCTTCTAAATTTAAACTACCCGCTGGTTTCGTTCCTGCATGACAACCTGAAGTCGCACAATTGGTATTGAAAATTGGCTGAATGTCGTGTTTAAAGGAGACCGTTGCAGGTGTTGTGCACACGTCTTCCACCTTTGCTTTCGTGCACGAAAACAAGAATGTAAGAGCAATAAGTACAACAAATTTAGGCATGCGTTCTGTTTTTAATTTTCGTAAATAAATAGTTTCTGGATGTTTTTCTTCAACGTTTCCACGATTGGCAATGCGTTGTCTGCTTTTGTCGTTACATGTAAATTCGCATTGTTTGAAAGTTGGATACCCTCAAATAAGCGATCGTATTCAATTTTCATGTGTACATACCCTACAACATCTTTGTAAATCGAAAAGTTTTGAGCAGGCATTTCGATTTGCGTCAAATTAGCATTGGTGCCAATTTTGTATTCAAAGGCAACTTTATCACCTGTTTTTGCACTTGTTGTATCTATACTTCCTGAAAAATTTAGAAAAGTATATCCATCTGGTTGAGCAGTGGAAGAAAGCCACATTTCCGATTGATTTAACAAATTAACATAACCGTCAGTAGAAGGCTCTAATGCATTTACCGTTGGAGTTAAACCTACTTTGAATCGTATGGATTTATAGTTTCCAACAGGAACGTTACCAATTGTTACACTTTCCGATTCGAACACTTTTAACACACCATTACTAGGAACAGTGTAAAGAGAACCATCTAACTTAACGAGTTGTATGTCTGAAATATACAGTTGTGCCATGTCTACGGAAATCATGCGGCCGTCAGGCATCATCATTTCTATACCAAAAGCATCAACTTCACTTTCACCGATATTGGTATGTAGGTGAAATTTTAGTTGACCAGTCGGAACCGTTTCCGTTTGTGTAGAAGGTGTTGTGTCTTTTTTCTTACATGCTGTAAAAAACGAGAGACAAAAAATCATCCAAAAAAATCCTAATTTATAATTCATAATTTCTAATTAAAAAGAATAGCTCCAAGAAGCTATCCAGGTTTGATTTAATTTGTTTTGAATTCCCATGACTTGTTGGTAAATAGGCAGACCAGTTTCAATAGCTATCCGATTATTTGCAACAAATCCTTCTTCAAATTGGTAGGAGAGACCAAGGTGTCCTAGAACACGTGTTCCACCAGAATTCAAAGGATTCGCAGAAATTTCGTTGTAAGCGTATATTGAGTTGTCGGTACCTTGCATGGTCGACATCCAGTTTTCTTCTAATCGAATTGTACTTCCGAATCCTTTCCACCAATTGTATCCCAACCAAGCTGTTGCGTTCAATTCATTACCAGGTTTATATCCCACCGAGTTTGCATACAGACGCAAATTACCTTGTGCTTGTAAACCATATGCTAGTTTATCTACTTGATGTACATAAGTTATTCCTGGTTGAAAATCAAAAGTGCCAGAACCTAATTGCATCATGTATGGCAAGCGTGTGGAAGGATAAAAAAGGTCGTCAGAACCTCCTTTTTGCTGTATTGACCCTGTTGGGATAGATGCTCCAAGATTGATAATTAATTGAGTATACTGGTTTTTGATAATGCCGTAAAGTAGCTGTAATTTCGTGTCGCCTAAACCTTGAGTGTTCATTTTCATTGTTGAGGCAGAAGACATAGTCATGCCATTCATTGTGTGTGTGTGACCTGTCAACATGTTCATATCCATGGATGAAGAAAGGTAATTAAGCATCACCATCGCAGTCAAGCGATCAGTGATACCAACCATTCCCATCAGCATATGCATATCCATTTGCATTGCAGGAGTATATGCTAGGTATGAGTTATAGATAGCCAATTCAGATAAAGCAGTGTTACCTTGAATCGGTGTTCCCATTCCCATATGCATGTAACGATAACTCACCATCCATTCGTTTTTTGGATGAACGTGACTAATCATTACACCTGCAGGTGTCAAATTTCGTATGCAATGGCAAGACGCATCGCATGTTGTTGTGTCTTCTTGTGCTACGAACCAATGGCTAATGCACAAAACAAACACAAGGCAAAGTTGTTTGAAAAACATCCTTTGATTGTTTAATTACGAAAAAGTGATTGATTGGATGAACTTCAAAAAATAATTGAGGTTCAAGCCAGATTTACGATCTAACAATAGAACGTAACGCGTATTAAGCATGTAGAATACCATACATCACCTTGTAAAGGGAATGAAATAGGTCAACTTAATACGAAGTAATTAAACCGTTGGTGGGTGGAATATTTCCACTAAATGAGCATCAGAGCGCGCTTCTGAGTATGCGTAATGATTGTTTGTTTTATAAGATTGAATTGGATAAACAAACAAAATTGGTTCATTGATTTGTGCAGCAATTTCTACACTCTCTACTTTGAATTTTTGCGTTTCAGAAGTTGATTTTTCCTGCTTATCTTGTTTAGCGAATTGTTTAGCTAAATGACATTTACCATTACAATTTAGTTTTGGCTTTGCTTTATTCTCACAAAATTGTTTCGTGATTTCAGCTTGATTTACCAAATAATTTACAAATAAAGCACCTTTAATCAGTGAGTTGGAAAACAACATACCGACCATAACTAACAAAAATATTTTGTAGAATGCTTTATTCATGGTGTAAATGTAGGAAATTTGTTTTTATTCGAGATTTAAAATATTGAAGATTATTTAGTTTAATGTCTTTCTAAATTGACGTTGGGTTTCAAATAGATCTTTTAAACTAACATTTCATGTTTTATAACTTTTGCGCGTAAGAATAGAAGCTGGAGATGAATAACGTACTTTTGTTTTGGAGGGATATACACGTTCGTATTTGCTTTACTTTTTACTTTAATTAGTTTATCTCTATTTTATGATTATTAAATGATAAGCAATTATTATCTAAAGTAAAATATAGTCTATCTTTCTTGCCAATTCTTTGATGATTTTCTTTTTTACTTTATATCATATAAATGTTATTTTTTTCATTAATGTAGTTGCAGATGGAAATTTCAATCGATAGATGTATATTCGCGAAAACGAATTGTACAAAATTTAAAAACGAATCGTACACAAAAAACACCAAGCATAATCTATATGACAGCTCTGTTTTAATATCAAAATAATTATTAATATATTTATTAAAAAAAGACAATGGAAAAACCTTGGGAAAATATTGACATCAAAATAAACGACAATAGTATTAATGTATCTAAACCTTTAATTTACAACAAAAAGGAAGAATTACTGATACAAGCAACTTTTATAGGGAGTAAAGAATCACTAGGTTATATTCCTAATAAAAGATATACTTTATTACTATACAGAGGTCAATATTCTATTCAAAGAATTGATGGTTCAGGTAGATGTCCTTATCAGTCTTTTAAATCATTTTTTGAAAATTGGACTGACATAAAGAATATTTAAATGTTATTTAAACGATATTTAAAAGCCACCCAAATAGGTGGCTTTTGTCGTTTGTAAGCTACTTTAATGGGTAGTTAGCAGTAAATACTTCTATTTTCTTTTTTGGTGGTTTTGTACTATTGCTATTGGCAACTGATACTGTTTGTTCGATGCTGAACGTATGCCATCCGTTTGCTTTCGTGTATTCTTTTAAGATAGGGCTTGGATAACTGGATAAAAGAAACTTCCCTTCTAACTTAGATAACAATTGTAATAGCCTTTCAAAGTCATCAATTGTATAGCCGTCATAGTGTCCGCAATCTGAATTATAGTATGGTGGGTCAACATAGAAGAAACTATCCACACGATCGCGTGAGTTGATGATACGTAGAGCGTCCGTGCTTTCAATTTGAACGTTCTGTAAACGTATGGATAGTTCCTCGCTGAATGAATCCCGTTTATTCGTTATTTTCTTTGATGTGGTATTCTTTTTTACATCATAACCCCAACTACCATCCAACATTGCTGAAAAGCTTTGTGTGCTTAAAACCCATACCGCCCACGCTCTATCTATTTTATCAAACATGTGGGGGTTTTCGTTGATTACTTTAGCATCTCTATGCAGAGAACGACTATGTAATGAAATACGAATCTTCTTTTCTAATTCAATGAAGTTGTTTTGACAGATTTCGTAAAAGTTGATTAACTCACGATTGGTATCGTTTATCACTTCTACATTTGATTTATTTTTTGACCAAAATACTGCACCACCTCCAACGAATGGCTCGCAGTATAAGTTGTGTTCAGGGATGATTGGTAAAATCGTTTTTACCAAGTTTTGTTTACCACCATAATAACTTATTGGTGTTTTTAAAGTGCTTTTTGTTTCCATTACTCTTGTTTTTATTAAATTTGTAATTCCTCAATATCATTTACTGTTGCAACCATAAACGAAGGCATTGACGCCCTCGGTCGTGGTTGTAACACCATCTTGATATTGAGGAATTGAAAGAGTACTGGGGGCGTTTCTTTTTACACTTTTTGGATAAACGCTAAAGCATAAAATAACGGCTTATTATCAATTGCCGTTGGTGTTGCAACTCCACCACCATTGTCTACTGTTACGGTACCTGTAGGAGTACCAGCAGAAACATCAGAAGTATTCGCTGCTGTATTAAAGTCTATTTGACGATGTGAACCTGAATCATATCCAGTACCAGATAATGGAGTGACTTCGTAGGAGTGATGGTGTTCTGGTAAAGCATCCCCTTCAAATGTAGCTGTATGGGTATGTTCAGGTAGATTTGAATTATCAATAGTAAAACTATCCTGACCACCAGTATCGCCAATATTATAAGTATCTCCTGCACCAACAATAAATCTATCTCTTAAATTAGGAGCGCCACCTGTTCCATCACACAATCTCCAACCATTTGGAATTGCTGAAATATTTCCTCCCCACATTACTATGATACCAGGAAACATTCCAACACCTTCTTTTAAAAGTGTAAAAACATTTTTCGTATTAGCATAGGTTGTGAAGCCTGCTGGAACTGTATTTGAAACTTGTATTTTGCCAACTCGTACTTCATACGTATGGTGTGGGTCGGTATTTTGAAAATGTTTATATCCTGCTAAATCATAACTAATATCAATCATCCAATATTCATTTTGACCAACTGTAGGGTCAGGATAACTATGTGCTGGAACAAAACATATTTCTCCTCCAATTGAAATATAACCTTGTGCAATAGAGGTTGTACCTGAACTAGAAGTTCTTGTACATCCACTTAATATCACAGCATGACTATCCGCAATATCGTACATACTCATCATTCCTTTAAATGCTTCTAATACCGCATTATTAATGAATCTGAAATCATCTAACTTTAAAGGAAATCCACCTAAATCTGTTGTTTTTAAATTATTCATATTTCTTGTATTTGATAACGTTTTCCTGCTGTTTTAAACTTGTTTATGTAGTATTTCATTAGGTTATCATTGTAAGCAAATCCGATTGGTATAAAGACAATGAAATCTAATCCTGGTGTTTCTTCCGAAGTATTAAAAAGATAAATATCTTCTGATGTATCAGAACTATTGAATAAGTATATGGCTTCGTTATCTTCCGAATCGTTAAACACATAAACGTTAGGTGTTTGCTCAGCATCTCCTATATAAATTCTACGAAGTATTGGGTCAAATTTATCATTCAATAAATGCTCTAAGTAGATTACTTGACCGTTAAATTTCAACTCATATTTTTTATCTTCATAATATTGATAAAAATTGTTTTGAATTTCTGAAACGGGTTTAATACAAGCAAATAACATTGCTATTAAATTGTTTCCACGTAAAAATGGAGGCAATGTAATTTGTATCAAAAAGTATAAATCAATTAATATCATGCTTGGATATATGTAATGGTTGTTGATAATGGATAAGCTGGGTCTACTTCTAAATAACCAGCATTAGGGTTGTATTTATCTCCAAGAACAGTATATGGGTTTGAACCATATTTTACCTCCCCAGTTTGAAAAACAGGATTAATTACTCCAATAGCTTTTTGAATTTTATCAGTTAATAATGTTGTTACGAAAACGCCGTCAAAGTCTAATCCTTTACAATAATTATTAATTGCATCTTCAACTGGGAAGGTACCAGGATTGGAAATTAATTCTCCTGTAGGGGTAAGAACCAATGGATCATAATAAATTTTGTAATGTATCTTTAAAGAGTCAGCGTTTCTTGACAAAGCATTTACTAATACACCTGCAACTTTAATTTTGTTTAAATAGTTCTGAAAAGCTTGTAGTTCAGGAACTGACAAAGGTACAGGTGTACCTGATGAAAGATTGGCTACTTTAACTAGAACCTGACCTCCCACTTCATTAACAGATGCAAGTTTTACAATCTGATTGGATGGATTAATTGAAGTATATTGATAAGAATCATTAATGATCACCAATGCGTCTCCATATTGAAATTCTAAGGCTTTTTTCTGATACCATTTTAAGTTACCAATACGTTGTTCAGATAATCGTACTTCAATCCATGCCTTCAGTTCGTCGAATAATTTCTCATTCGTCCAAATTGCAACTGCAACAACGAAAAATAATAAACGCCATATTGCTACTCTACTTGCAGAAGTTAAATCAGTAAGTAAAGTTTGTGATGAATCAATATTCGGTTGTAACGCATTAAGCTCTGCCATTGTTTGCTTTTCAGCAATCATCACATCATATATTTCTTGTATTGTACGTGCCATTATAATTCGTATTTTGCTTTAACTACATCAGAAACGCAATCAGATGTTTGAATTAAGTCAAACAATAATGGTGTCTGTAATACTATGAACTCATCTATGGTTTGCTGATCTACAGTATCCATAGTTAAATTTGCTTCTACTTTTTCTTTCAACTCTATATGTTGAGGAAAAACTCTTAACCTATATTGCTCATTAATAGGTATAATTTCGTGTGTTAAAATAAATTGTTCCATAATTACTTTGAATAAACTGAATAAACTCCAAACATTCCAATATCTAATCTACCTGTGTTGTTGTTACCACCTCCACCTCCCATGCATCGGGAAGTAACCATTGTTAATGCTGTAGAAGTACTTGGTAAATTGGTTGAAATTGTACCTTCAGCAACTGCACCTGTCTCTCCATTTACAATTCGGTATAAAACACTTGAACTTCCAATTTCATTGTAAAGAGTAACTGAATACATTGTAGTAAGTTCAGCGCCCGAAGTTCTATTTGCAGGGAAACTTGCTCCTAAATCAATTTTACTAGCAACTCCACTTGAATCGTTATAAAACACTTGTAGGTTGGTATCTGTACTTTCTGAACCAAATCCAACAATATCTGTTAAACTATCTACTTGAACTGTATCTGAATATGTAGGTGCTAATGTTGACGCTTGAAATCCATGAAATTGCCTACAACCACTCGCATAAACTGTATCAGGTATTCCAAATTCTAGTACATATCGAAAACCTGCTCCAATATAAAACAACGAGCCATTAAATCTTAAATCAAGCATGTGACCTGTTGCTACTACAGTATGATAATACCCTATCCTTATTTGTTTTGTAAGGTAAGTTGTGCTTGCAATTGTTTTAGCCGCTACAGAAGCATCTACAGTTAAAGTTATACCTCCAGAACTATCGGTTGTAGTTGAACCATTTCTAGTAGTTATACCTCTGAAAGTTTCGTGAGCACTTATTTTTGGTACTATAGAAGAGGTACCTGTTGTGTAAATGGTATCAAAATAAGTTTTTAAAAATGCTTTTAAACTTGTAATACTTAATTTCTTTAAAATACTACCAGCTGATAAACCAATTAAATCAGAATCATTAGGAGTTGCTGAAAGCGCGGCATTTATTAATGCGCCAATTGTAGCGGTTGTTTCATCTCCTGAATTTGTTCCGCTTAAGTTAAGTGCGAATATGTTACCTGTAAAAGTGTCCCCATCTAATCTTGCATAGTTTCTCCAAGCACCACCTGAGTAAAACTCAAACCTTCCAAGTGAACCATTGTGACGAATCATGCCATCTAAAGGCGTTACTGGACGCTGTGCCGTGCTACCCCAAGCGACTCTAATATATCCAGATGCATTATTAGCAATGTCACCCGTAATTGTATCTCCTGTTTTAATAAGCCTATTTCCTAAAGCAGTTGCGATTGTTGTTGCATAGTTTGGGTCATTTCCTAATGCGTTCGCTAATTCTGCAAGCGTATCTAATGTTGCAGGGGAAGAATTTACAAGGGCTGTTATTTGTGCAATAATCTCATTATAAACTGCAAGAGTTGAAGGATAAAGCGTGTCGTTTTTAGTAGTAAAGTTTATTGCTTTATTTGTAACATTTTCGGGAGTAAATCCTAAAGCTGCTTGTTTTGTATCTGCGTACGTTTTTACAGCTTTTTGAGATGGATATTTAGTATCTGAATTAGCTGATAAAGTTCCATCAGTATCTTTGTTGGAAGTTTTCTCATAATCAATAAGTAATTCAACTACTTTACCCCAGTCAGCAATTCTTTGCCATGATGTACCTGTAGTACCATCATCCGTATTACAAATAAATAAAGTACCCGTTGGATAATCTATCCCACCTACATTATACGGACCACTTAAAAAGAAACAATCTCCTCGTTTTATTGGTCCTAACGGAATTGTATCATCATGAAAACCTGAAACGCCCCAAGTTGGGTATTCTGTACCATCTGGAGACCAACTTAATCTCCAACGCATACCTACACTTGAAAGTAAACTTTCTAAATTATCAGATTGAATATCTAAAATCCATTCTCCAGCTTTTTCAATATAAAAATTAGTATCTTCTTCAACGTAATATTTGAAATGGGAAGGCTTTCCAAGCACTCTATCACTTAGCAATGCTACTGTTTCAATAATTTGATTTTTTTTACTCATGTTAGTCTGTAATTAATGTGAATGATCGTGCGTTTACTTCATCCAAATAAGAAAGTACAATATCTCCATTTGAATTTTTCAATACTTCGCAGTTATAGTTTTCATAAATGTGAGTAGCAGGTGTGAGGTCTAAACTATCAAGCCCAACACGAATAATGTTATTATTCATATTGTCTCCAATTGTAAGACCATAACATTCATTAGTAAGTTCGTTGTTATGGAAATTCGCTCCAATTGTAGATTCATTTAAACTTAAAATCTTATTCCCTCCGAAGTTATTATCGATATCTTTTCCGAAATTCAAACCTACGGTAACAAAAGAAAAATACACTCCAAAATCATTTCCATAACATCCTTCATCAAATTCACAATGAAGTATTTGTTTTCCTTTATTTTGTTGAAAACCATTGAAATTGGAATACTCAATTAATTCAATGTTATTATATGCAAAGTATAGATTTATAATATTGTGTCTAAACCTTGTATTGATTTTGTTTCCTGTAAAATACGCGTCACTTGTTATGTCGCAGTTTTCAAAACCATTAATTTGATTCTCTGTAAAGTTTGAAACGTTTAAAATAGAATCTGAAAAACCATTTATTGTATTTCTCCATATATTTCCTGCAGTAATACTTACATTTTGAAAATAATGAAAAACATTAAACCCTGAAGAAGTTGATGTAATAACAGTTACATTAACAACATTTTCAAACGTACAATTGTATATGTTTCCTTTATGTGAAAAATTTATCAACCTATATTTTACATTCCAATTGATTGCTGAACCAAGAAGGGTAACGTTTTCAATGTATGCATGAATATCAATATTTTGTATTTCTTCCATAAATACAATGTTTGGCATTCCATGATCCAAAATATTATCGTGAAATATTCGATTATTGAATGTTTGAGAGTAATAACTAGCAAAAGTTAAAAATTCAGCACTTCCAAAACCTAAATCATAGTAACTGGAGTAATTTTCAGAAGAATCCATGTATCTTTTTACCAACACCGTTCTAAAATCCCAATTACATTCGTTCCCTTGATTATCTTTTCTGTATGTGATTCTTCCTTTTGTTTCTGTTAAAGTTACAGGTGTAATGTAATCAATTTCATATTGAATTATATCATCTGGAAATTCAGGTTGAAAAGCAAATGAAGACAATGTGTTTTCGGAAGTTGCAAGTACAACAATTGGAGATACATCAGCTGTTTTCACAATCGGTGTTTCAACAGGTGTTTCAGCATCTGTATAATCTCGTTGCTCATACATAGTAGCAAAGTCGGTTATTTTATAATGAGAACCCTTTTGAAGCTGAGCGTTATCTTTTAAAGTTTTTAAATCAGAACGAAGCACTTCTATGTATGCACCGTTATAGTCGTTCATCATATTTAATACTTCACGTAACTTTTCAGGAGTGATTCTTCGAGTTGTATTATCAGGAATATTGTCTAATATTTTAACTGAAATTTCTTGTTTTGTTGCCATGTTTATAAAAATCCGTTTGAAAATCCATTTGAAAAAGCTCCTTCGTCATTATTGTCGATTGAAGCTGGTTGTTTGTTTTCTTTTATGTAATAATCTACAATGTCTTTTTGAACGACGCTTGGTATATAAAACACCGCCATCGTTTCGATTGGTAGTTCAAATAATCCATTTGCTTTCATTACATCAAATAATTGCTCAATTGTTCCACTATGTTGAAGCGTAACATCTAATATTGATTGTTTAGGAAGAACTGATTTCTTAATCATAATTTGCGGTTATATCAATATCTAATGTTCTACTATCAATTTGTACAAACGTGTTTTTAGCTCCATCACTTTCTAAGTGTAATTTAATTTCACGTTCTAATGTTTGTACGGTTTTAGGAGACATGGAAGCGTTTTTATAATCTTCAATCCCAATACCCATCCAAGGAGAAGCTTTATAGTTACCAGGAAAAGCAATTAGGATATGTTCCACGTGTTGCAAATCCGAAGCATCCACCTTTAGGTCTCCTCCTAAAAACTCAATATCGTCTGTATATATAATATCTTTAGCCATGTTTGATAGATGTATTTTCCATGTTTGAAAAATTAATTACTTGCCCTGCCATAGCACTGTCAAATGCTTCTGCACCAATTGTTCCACTTGCTGCAGTTGAAACTCCTACAGCATTAATACCTGTATAAATTGCTGAATTAAGAGTAGATAGGTAATCTTTAATTGCATTTAAGTTTGCTTCAATTTCTTGTACTTTAGCAATTCCTCCAAAACTATCCCCATTAAACTCTATTAAATCAGCTTTTAAATGGTATTTAACTATTTCAGAGAATGCAATTACAAATAAGCTCTCTAGCTTACCTTCAATCAAACCAACGATAACGTAACTGCCAACTTTAGGTTCGACAAACATTCCAGTAGTTTCAGTATTAACAACAGCCCTCACTCGTACTTCATCAATTTGAATGGAAGTATTTAACTCCACAGTTGCTAACCATTTCGTCATATCAAAATCAATTACTTTAGCCAAAATTATTTCAGGCTTTGTCATTGATTTTACCATTGATTGTATCGCTTCTTGTAAGGTCATGTTCTTGCTCCTAAGGTTACTTTTTGTCTTGCACCATTAATTCCAAAAGTGTAAACTACCGCATCTACCCAATACCTTCCTGTTTTATCACTCTCATCATCTTTCTTTAATTCCAATACATCGCCAATACGTACAAATGGCTCTAAGAAAAGGGTTAAATCTCCTCTATAACCATCATATATTAAACGATCCATTTCTTTTTGTGCAACTTTTCTTAATTCTGATTTTGGTAGGTTATAAAAGTTCAAAGTTCTTTCCTCCCCATCTTTTGAGCCTAATTGAACCTCTAACTTATCTCCGTTTGGCATGTTTGAAATTGCGGTAATTTTCAAATTAACATCTTCTTTAACTCTGTATTCTAAATTGTCAGAAACGATATTATAGTTGAATTTTGCCTGTTGAACATTATAATCACTTGCTTCATATTGTTTACCTATAACTAAACTTTTTCGTCTAAAAAAAGAGTAAAGCCCATAATTAGACTTAATCTCATCTAATAATTTAGCTGCAGTAATTTTATTTGCTATAAAACGAGGCACAGTTATATCAAAGCAATCAATATGGATATTAGGAATATTTCTTGATAAGAAGCTTTTTAAAGATTCGTTTTTACACGTATCTGTAATTACATGTTGTTTCAATTTCCACATTTCATCTTCAATCTCAATAACAACAGGTACCGTTGGTTTTAAACGAGCTACATAACCATTAAATACATTGTACATTGCATCTCCGTAACCAATGAATATTTCAACAGCATCTCCACGTTTTATTTCAGTTTTCAACTTACTACTATCTAATAATAGATTTGCAGGAAGTGTAATAGAACCTTTAGATGTTTGTTCCATCCATGAAGTTTCCACTTGAATTTCTGTAACAAAATCAAAGGTGTATTTTCCAATTGTGATATGTGATTGTAGTATTTCCATCAGGTGTTAAAAAAGGAAGTGATATCTTTTGATTTTAATTCTAAGGGTTGTGAACTTTTTGCTGTAAAACTGTATTGTTGACAGTTTATTGAAGGTGTTTTTGGGCAGTCGTACGAATTAATAACTAATTTGTAAATACCTAATGCAGTCAATATTTCGTGTTCAAATTCAAGAGCTTGTTTTTTTTTTATAAACCTATCCAGTTCGACAACTTTCTCTAATGGATATCTCCATTCAGAGGAACAAATGATACCTGAAACGTTAATAATATAGTCCCCATTATTAATAAATTCATCTACTGAATTATCTCTTCCTTGAACAACTGTGCTGATTATGTTTCTTGGTAAATTCCAAGATACAACAGCTGAATCTAAAAGTAAATTCTTCTCATTTGGCTCAGTAGCCTTTAAAATTAATGGTTGAAATAATGGAACACCTGCAAAAGCAGATAGTTCATTTTTACCATAATCTTTCATAGTACCTACTGTACTTGTTTTATATCCTAATGCTATTTCGGTAGCTTGTTTTAAAGCCGTTTTATACTCGATTTCATCACGTGTACTAACAAGTTTATTGATAGCAGTTCCAAACCCTGGTATGTAACCAAGCGTTGGACTCATTGCTATTAATTGCGGTATACTAAATTTCGTTGTTGCCATTATTGTGCGGTTTCATAATTTCTTACTGCAGATACCATTGCTTCGGTTACTTGCTGTTTTATTTCGCCTAATCCTTGTGTAATATTGGTCGTACTTACATTAATTTCTTTCACTAAATTCTGTATGTGTACCGTGATGTTTTTTATACCTCCACCTGTAGATGAAAATTCAGGTGTTGAATTATTTGCAGGAACACCTGAACCACTAGGAGAAACAGTATAATTATTTTCAGGTGTATTTAAGGAATTACTATCTGGAGAAGTTTTGTCCTTATTTACTTTTTTACTAAGAGATGCAAGCTGTTTTTTTAACACTTCTTGCTTCTTTAATGAATTAGATAAATACTCAGTATGAGCATCCGTTCCTGTTAAGGCATTTGCAACTGCATTTAATCCTGTTTTACCTTCAAACTTGGTTGTTTTATACCCTTTTATTTCTTCTGTGAGTAATTGCTTTGTTGCTTCATATTCAGCTTGTAATTGAATATTAGCTAACAATTCTTTTTGAGCACGATTAATATCTTGAATCTTTCCTTTTTGCAAATCATACTTTTCAAGGATACCAGGATACTTACTTTCTAAGTCTGATAGCGCACTTTTATACTCATCCGTACCAACCTTAACAGAGCGAAGCTTATCAAATAATAAATCCAATTCAACAGTCTCATCTATTGTTTGATCTATTACTCGTTGTTTAACTTCAGCATTCACTTGTTCCGAAGCCGTATTTTGTTCCATTGCCTTTGTAAGTGCATAAACTCCTGCTGTTGCTACAGCAATGCCAGTAATTAATAGACCAATTGGATTTGCATTTAATGCAACGTTCCATAGCCATTGAGCTGATGTTGCAGCACTTGTAGCAATGGTTGAAGCTAATTCGGTTTTTGTAAGCCATTTTACTGCACTAGCAGAACCACTGATAAGCGGCACGAAAGCGCTGAATGTTGTTGCAAGTTGAGATATTGGTTCCAAGTATGCAGTTGCTCCGTTTGTCGCTTCGAAAAACTTAATTTTAGAGTCTTCAATAGAAGCATTCATTCGAGCAACTTGCTCGGCTTTGCTTTCCATTACAATTTTCGCCTGTTGTTCAGTTGTATTTGTATTAGAAATAGCCTTGGTCATTTTATCTTGTGCTCCTGCCGTTTGAATTAATGCTGAAGCTGCTTGTCCATATTCTCCAAAGAGAGTTGATATTAATTCGCTGTCTTTTTCTAAGACAGGCTTCAACATTCGCATTTTATCGGTAAATGCAACATTCTTATCTGCAAGCATAGAAGTTTTAATTCCTGCTTTTTCTAATTCTTCAGCTGTTTGTTTTGGTAAAAAACGACCCTTACCAAGGGTAGTAAGTATGGTTCTAAGGGCTGTTCCACCTTCAGCACCCTTTTTACCTGCTTTGTCTAATGATTGTATAGCAGAGTTTAATTCAGCAAATGAAAGACCTGACAACTTTGCTTGACCACCTACATTTTCTAATGCCTGTTTAATTGTAGGTAATTCCGACGATCCTTCTTTAGCAGCTGCCGACATAATATTCATCATCAATGTCATTTCTTTTTGAGCCTTAATAGGGTCATCCAAAGAAACACCATACTGATTCATTGCAGTAGTCAATACTTCAGTAGCTGCTAATGTATTTCCGCCCATTGTTTTTGAAAGCAGAGACACATTACGAGCCATAGCATCTAAAACCTTAGGCTGTTTTGCAAGTTCTGGAGTTAATTGTGATAATAAAAGTTTGTAAGTCTCCACCGATTGGGATGCCGTACCTCCAAATTCTTTAGCATTTGCTCTCGCTTTTTCTCCTAATACATCTAATTGCTTACCTGTTAAACCTGTAATGGCTGACATATCTGCCATAGAAGTACTAAATTTTAATCCTGGTGCATTTAAGTCTTGAAAACCTTGATTCAAATTTTGTAAACCTTGAGTTATATTTACAAAGGAAATTGCTTTTAACGACTTAGAAATAGAATCAAAGGAAGACTTTGAGGTTTTCTCAATAGTTTCCACTTTGCCATTTAAAGCACCAAACTGATCTTTAAGCTCTTTTAATTGCTGAAAGATTTCTGCTTTAAAATTAATATCTATTGTTTCGCTCGTCATTCGATGTCTTGTTTTGGAATAAACGTGTTGAGTATTTTTTGTAATGCTATTTCTAACATTTCCCTCTCAAAATTTCTTACGTAAAGTGCTTCTGCACCGAGTTTCCCATACTCCTCTTCTGAAAGTGTGTAAGGATCTACTTGAAATAAAGAACGGATATGTGCATTTACTTTTCGTAAATCATCTACACCGTCTTTTTCATTTATCAGAGAGGAGCTTACAGCTTTTTTAAGCGTGCGACCTTTAATTTAAAACTTTTAGAAACTAATTGCGCTACTGAAAGTTTAGCTTCTTCAGATACTTTAATACGCTCATCACCACCTAACCAACAATGTTCAAACACCATTATGTTTGCTTTTATTGGCTCTTCATCTGCAAATTGAGATGATGCCATTATTATATTCAAATCAGGCTTTTTAAAATACCCAATTGCTATGTCTTTTCCTTCTTCATCCATTTCCACTTCGTAAGCCATAATTTCAGCATACTCTTGTTTCCATTGTGAAATTTGTGTTGGAGTTACTTCTCCAGTTGTTGTCGGTTTGTTTGTTGTAGTTGTTTCCATTTGTGTAATAGTTTGTTTAAAAAAGTGTGTGATAATTGAATCACACACTTTTAATAATTATTTATATTTTTTTAATCTTCAGTTTGACCGTGCCATTTGATATGAGAGCATATAAGTTCCAATGGAACTTTACTCATTGTATCGCCTTGATTAAGGGAACGAGCGTTATTTGTAAATTGAACATTACGGATGATGTCAGTTACTAATAAATCTTGTCCTTCAGGTCTGAAACAAACAATAATGTCAAAAGGTGCTATTGATTGAATTCGTTTTCCAAGTGTAGAAAGTTGCATTCCTACCACTTCAAATTGGTATAAATCAATAGAGGCTTTAGCTTCGTAATTACCAACCGAGCGGTGCGAAGGCATATTACCAGCACCATATTGGTTTTCCATTTTTACTGTATCTGAGTAATCAATTTTAGCAATACCTGTAACAGTTCTGCCAAGCCAGTTGAATGAAATTGATGCCCAAGCATGGCGCACTCCATTAATTTGTGGGGATGGATTTAAATTTGGCATTTTCTATGAATTAAAAGGGTTAGAGAATCCTATTTTAACAGTAATCTTACGAGCAGTTCCTGTTGGTATAAGTGTTAGTTCCGTTGCAAGTTCTGAACTCGATAGAATGTTTTGATCTTCATCAATTGTAAATGAAAATCCTGAAAGTTCATCGGCTCTCAACATTCCTTCTTCAACTGCTTTATTACCTAATGCTTCCATTGCTTTTACAACTACTGAAGGAAGTTTTCCTGTTGCAGGGTCAACTTTAATAGGGGCGTTCAAATCATCCAATAAAGCGTCATAGATTAAGCGTGTAGCCTTGTTTATGCAACGGTTATTTTCGATATACAAAAAGTCACTTGTTAAAGATGCTCCTGTATGCGTATCGTTGAAATAAATATTTGTTCTACGTGATGGACGATTAAAAAAGATATATCCTGCATCATTAATATCGCTTTTCAAAGATTCAGTTAATGAAGTTGAAGCAACGTTCATAATTGCAAAATCTTGAAGGTTATCTCCCAATAAAGGAAACTTACGTACCCAAGCGATAGATTCATTTACAGAAGCCAAAGAAATAGCTCCTAATAATGTACCTATAGCTCCATATCGAGTAGTATGAGCAGATACTCCAGCAACTGTTTTGCTTTGTCCGACCATTACCGAAACATTAGGAACTTCTAAAGAATGTAAATCCGTAATGTTTGTAGAGTCAAATCCTTTACCTTCCAAAACAATATGTACAGGGCGATGTAAATCGTATTCCTCTTCAGCCAATAATTGTGCTTTTGGAATAGCTGCTAATAAAGCAGTGTCAGTTGACACAGCAGATGTAGGATTATAGGCAACACCTAACTGATTAATGTCGCCATTTGCATCAATCAATAACTTTTTAGCCGTTGTTGTGATGGTTTTGTCAACCATGTCTGCAAAGGAAACGGATTTAGCAACCAACAATACCCATAACACTCCATTTGGATTGATACGGAAAAACTCCTTGATATGCTCATAAACAAGCACGTTATTAGTCGTGTCGTATGCTGCATTAATTTGAAGAGCCGTTGCATCTTCTAATCGTTGCAACTTGTAAGTAGTTCCTAATTGAACTCCTCCACTAACAGCTACACCATTAGCAATTAATCCACTGATCATATCCGTCAATGGAAGCAAACGACCTAAACCGCCATTTACTTTTGTGATAACTACATCATTTAACATTATTCAGGTACATTATCGGTTGATACTTCTTCTGTAGTGTTTTCTTGTAACACCTTTTCTGCATTTAATAGCATTTCAATTGCTTCCGCTTTGTTTTTTGGAACCATTCTTAAATCAATTTTTTTACATCTTGATTTCAACTCCAAAAATGATAATGCTTGCAATTCATCTTTGATACCAGGTGTATCTTCATCGTCTGAATTAACAATCTGATCTACTAATTCGACTGCAACGGCTACAACGCTTTTTGTTTCAAAAGCAGTACGTAACAGTTTGCCAAATTTGATGTTGTTAAGCTTACAATGAGCTTCACAGAACTGCTTGAATTTAGGAAGGAACGTATGTCCATCCTCTGTGATTAATACATGATCTGCACTTGGATTTGTGGCAAACACATGTTGTATGTCTTTTTGGTTATAATCAATCATGACTACGTTTATTTAAAAGTTATTTACTCGTTATTTAATTTGGAATATTTTCACTCTCAATGTTGAGATTGCTTTTCAGCAACCCACAACATGAAAGTGTTACACAAACAAACATCATTACAGAAAATAAAAAATTCATTATTTTAGTGTGTTTTTGAGGTCGTTATAATTGCGTAGTAGTTTGAAATAGTCTTTTTCTAAAACATCAACCTTTGTTAGCAATTCTTTATTTTGAGCAGTTATAATATCCAATTGTGTTTTTAAATCAGTCATAGAACTTTCTCTTTCTGATAGTTTTTGCTGAAACGTTTCAGCTAATTCTCTCCAAATTTTTATTGCTTCTTGTGTATTTTGTAATTCTGAAGCTCTATTAGTATCTTCCAACGCAATTGCTTCTGCACGACTTTTTCGTTTATTGAACCAATTTGTACCTAAAGCAGTACATATTACCGTTACAATGGGTGCAATAACATATGTGAATATTTGATCAGACATTTTTTATACTCTTAAAAAACCTTTGCAGGATGTTATTTTTCGATTGCGTTTACAAACAGCGTATCCATCTCTAGAACCATCTGTATTCGTATTTCCTTCAATTGTATTAATTGTGCCATTAGCAAGTACTTCAGTAACGATACCTGTATGTCCTAAGCCTTTACCGAAATCCATAATGAAAATATCTCCAGCTTGAGGAATAGTTACACGTAACTTAGGTCGACTATTCCATTGGTTAATTACACCTGCAGTTTTTAATAACTGGTTTAAAGCACCACATTTTTTAGAGGCTTCATTAGTTACCCAATAAACAAAAGCCATACACCAAGCATTACCTTTCCCTAATCCAACGCTTTTAAGGTAGATTTCAACCTCTGGACCAGCATTTGAGCCGTGAGGTATTTCATGCACTCCTACTTGGGAGTTTGCGATTTCGATGATAGATTCTGAAAGTTTCATGCTCGGTGTTTTATGGCTTTAACATAGGCGGAGAGTCACTCCGCCTTTCTGCTTATTTATTTTCTATACTTCAGCTGAGTAAATAGCTGCTACTCCTTTATTTCTTATTGGAAGAGATAAACCTCTCATTTGGAAACCAAGAATATCACCTCTTTGCTCAGGGTCTTTTTCACGTAAGAACATGTCTAAAGAACCTTGTGCTTTCATTACTTCATCTTTATGGAAAGCAATAGAACAAATTGTATCCGTCGATGGAGCTGCTGCTGCACCGTATGCTACTTTTGCTCCTGAAGTTTTATTATATCTTGGTAAGCGTTGGTCTGCTAAGAAATATAATTTAAACCCTCTTAAAACACCTTTATCCATTACCAAGTTGTAACGAGATGCGTCTTCTAATTCTAAGTCTTCTTGGTGTTGAGAAGAAAGAATCAAAATACGACCATCCGCTGGAATTTCAGCATTATCAAAACGTTTTTTCAACTTTAAGATATCAGCATAAGTAAGTCGTTTGAAACCGTCTCCGTTATCAGCTCCCGAAGTTGTTAATAATGGAGTATCAGTAGAGTCAGCACTTGGTGCTATAGCATGAGCCGCTTTTTGCATAAAGGTCATACGTAATGCTTGTTTGTGTCCGTACATTATTGATGCACGTTTATCATAAGCTAATTCAGCTGTTTCGATATTTCTAATCAAAGAATTTTCTGTGTCGAAATAATCTAATGATAACGCAATTGCTCCGTCTGTACGTTGAGATGTTGAAATCGGATAAGCTGTATTATTTACCAATACATCAGGATTAACACCTGCCTCTGCTAAATTGATTACATCGTTATCTACAAATGCACTCATATCTCTCATTTCAGATAAGAAAGAGTCATCTGCGTAGAAACCTTCCATTAATTCAGGAAGCCAAATTTCTTTATTTAATCCTGCAAATGCTACACCTGTCTCTCCAGCTGGAAGTAAAGACAAAGCGGTTACTGCACCTCCAGCAACAAAGAAGTTAGCTCCTGTTGCAGCGGTTACTACTAATGCTAATATTGCAACTGCAAATACTGCATAAAATTTACGTGTTAGGTTTTTCATTGTATTTTGAAAATTAAAAGGTTACTTATTAAAGTTTGATGTTTGATTTTGCGCATAATTCTTTATATGCATCAGGTTCGTTAGTTTTCATTTCTAACAAGCCTTTTGTGTCGTTTTTAGACCAGTCTTGAAAAGTCCAAGATTCACGCCCTACAGGTTGACTTCCTTTATTATCCGCAGTCAAAGAAGCGTTAATACTTTTCTTTGCAGGTAATTTTGCAATTGTTTTTGTTGCCAATTCCAAATTAGCTTCTGCTAACGTTTGGTAATCTTCACGTTCTGTAGCAACAATTCTACCTTCCTCAACAGCTTTATCTAATAACGCTTTGATTTGGGTTGTTTTTACTTCTTTTTCACGTGCCTCTGCTTGTGAAACTCTTGAGTGTAACGCTTCAATTTTAGCATTCACTTCCTCCACTGGAGTATCTTTTGATACACCAAGGATTTCTAAACATTTTGCGTTTAGTTCCATCTTTATTTTATTTTTAGGGGATTGCTGTTCTTTGCTTGGTGTAGGGTCTATACCAAGTATAATTTTGGCATCTACATCAAAAGCAGTAAACTCTTTCAATGTTGCCACCATGTTGAAATGTTGGTGTGCTTGTACGTTTAAATTTTGAATGATTGGAGAAATAACTTCATCAACCAATCCTGCACTTAATGCTTCCTGTGCTGAAAACCAATTGTCTCCATCTAACCATGCAGCAACTTCTTCTTTTGATTTACCTGTTTTAGAGGTGTATTTTTGAATGAAATTATCTTCCATTGCTTTCAAAAGTTTTGATGCTTTTACAAAGTCTTTAGCATTTCCATCAACACCACCGCTTGGAGCGTGTATCATCACAAAGGCATTTTCTGCAATGGATACTTGTTTTCCTGCAAGCATTAGAATAGAACCCATGGATGCAGCCAAACCATCAATTACGATGTGAATGTTTGCTTTTGATTGAGCAATAAAATTGTAGATTAAATTTCCATCAAATACAGATCCACCTGGTGTGTGTAAATGAAGGGTTACATCAGCGTTGTTTTTTAAGATAGGCGCTAACTCACTAACGATATATTGACCATCTCCTGACCATATAGTTCCGTAAAGTTTTACCTCATTGCCATCGGCTTGTACAAACATATTAATCGTGTTTAATTCGACATTCGTGAACACAAAGATTAGAGGCTTTTTGGAGTATAAAAAATCGTGAAAACATAACGATTTTAAAAGTGTAACATAATGGTTTTAAGATTTTACCATTATAAATTCTTCGTTTTTTTTTGCCTTATATAGGTGCGACATTTGAAGTATGAAGAATGCAGAAAAAAAGACTTTAGCCAAAACACTATTCGTGAAATCATCCATGAATAGAAAAGAAATTGCGACCCAAGTGGGTGTAACAGAAAAAACACTTCGCAATTGGATTGATGGAGATAATTGGGAGGAATTAAAGAATTCTCAAACAATTACACGTAGTCAATTATTACAAGATGCATACAACCAATTAAGAGCAATCAATCAAAAAATTGAAATTGATTTTAAAGGTATTCCAACTAAAGAATTGAGCGATGCAAAAGGGGTTATTAGAAAAGAAATAGAACATTTTTCACATCAACCAATTTACAAATATGTTGAAGTTTTTGAAGAATTTATCGAATATACTTCCAAAATAAGTCCTAGCGATTTAAACAAATTTTCAGAATTGTCTCAAGGTTTCATTGCTCATATTTCAAAACGTAAATAAATGACTGCTTTCATCAACAAAGACAAAGAAGCAATAAAACGATATGCGTTGTTATGCTCTAAAATCAATGAATCGAATGAGATTAATCCATTTGAAACAAAGAGCGAACAATTAGAGCGTTTAAATAATGTTAAAAAGGATTTTAAACTGTTTGTTGAAACCTATTTTAAGCATTATTCTGATGCCGAAACTCCTGAATTTCATGTTAAAATAGCTCGTAAGGTTCGTAGAAATGGAAAATACAAAGGTTGGTTAAAATGGGCTAGAGGACACGCAAAATCAGTAGTTGCAATTGTATTACTTCCTCTTTGGTTGTGGATTAATGATGATATAAAGTTTGTTTTAGTTGTAGGTCAAAATGAAACGAAAGGAACTACTTTACTAGGGGATTTACAAGCAGAATTTGAACATAATAAATTACTCATTCACGATTTTGGAGCGCAAAAAGTCACGGGAAGCTGGGAAAGTGGATTTTTCACAACTGTATCAGGTTTTAAAGCAAAATCCATTGGTATGGGAATGGATCCACGTGGAATTAGAGTTGTGGCTGATAGACCTGATTACATTGTAGCAGATGATTGGGAAACGAAAGAAACGTTGAAGAATCCTAAAAGACAAGATGAATATTCTAAATGGTTTTTAACAGGTGTTATCCCTACGATGGATAATAAAAACAGAAGAGTATTAATTTGTCAAAATCATTTTGCGCCTAGAATGATATTTTCTAAAATCGTAGAAGAAAATAAGAATTGGGATGTTGACCAAGTGAACGGATACAATCCCGTAACATACGAACCAACTTGGAAAGAAAAGTATACACCACTTTTTTTTAAAGATGTTGAGGAAGAAATAGGAACTATTAATGCAATGGCTGAATATAATCACCAACCGCATACAGAAGGGAAATTATTCAACGATACAATGATTCAATGGGCTAATTTA
>CANGOA010000016.1 GCA_947455255.1 Flavobacteriia bacterium
ATTATAAACTCCAAAATCTAAAGCCATCGTACACGCTTTTATCAAACGCTCACGGGTATATTTCTTTTCTAAAGAAAGAATGCCTAAACAACTTTTATAAGACTGTTCTGGGTGTTGTTTTTTATCTAAAATCAAACAAATAAACTCTTGCACATATTTATCCATAGTTTCAGCCTAAGAAATAAATCGCTGAGGGTTCCAGTCTGTCATAAATTGATGAGAACTAGCCATGTGTTCTTTTATGGTTGTATAATTGTATGGACTTTTAATTCTTTGGTGAAAAGCAATACGATTATGCCCAAGGTAAATTTCAACCGAGGTTTCAGTGTATAGTAATTTCACTTTCTTGCCGATATTTAAATAAGGAACACTGTAATAATGTTTGTCTTCTCCTAAAAATGCATGACCATTATTTAGTACTGTAACTATGGCTTGTCTTCGAAGTTCAAATCGTTCTTGTGGTAATGGACTAAGTTCGTGTTTCTCTAACTCAAAAAATAAGTCTTGTCGACTAAAGGTTTTACCTGTCAAAATGGAAGTGTTATGTTTCTCTAATAACAACCAAATTTCTTTATTTAATGTACTTAAAGAGAAAAAGTGTTTCGTTTTTATATGAGCATAAACTCTTGTATATAATATCTTTACAGCTCCTTCAACCAAAGATTTATCTTTTGGTCTATATGCCCTTGCAGGTAAAATTGTTGTAGAATAATGTTCGGATAAATGCATGCTTGAGGAACTCCTCCGAAAAAATGTAAAGCATTTTCTACCGAATGTATAAAATCAGCTTTCTTTTGACTAATACTAGCCTCAGCATAAGTCATTTGACTAGCACCTAAAATGGCAACCAAAAACTCTACTTCAATGATTTAACCACTTTCTTTATCTATAATACTAAGTTTTTGACCTACATAATCAATGTACATTTTATCACCCGCTTTGTGGTCAATATGCATCGTAGGTTTAATGTTCGTTCGTTGGCTCCAACGATAGTATAACTCACAAAAATAGGATAATTGATATCCTTCAGGATACTTGGATTTGTAATCTAACCACAACAGTTCTCTAGTCATCCCAACTTTTTTAAGTTGCTTTTCCATAAATGGAAAAAATGAATACAAAGAGGTTAATTTTGGAGATAGTTCAGGCTTATTTTGACCTAAAAACAAAGATTCTAACTCCAAGTCATTCACGGAAGAAAGTTCTTCAAACGTTTTTTTTAGAACTCAAAAATTGGTTGATATACTTTTTTACAGTATTGCGTGATAACTGCAGGTATTCACTTATAAAAATCTTACTCTTACCTTGGGTGTAGAGCTTGATTACATTTCTTAATTTACTCATATCAATCGGTTTTCCAGACATCATTCAAGTTTTGGTTAAACTCGAAGATAATCTACCTATAACTACGAAAAAAATCAGATTATTTTAGGTGGTCAAGATGCTCCGGAATTGGGTGGTCAGTATTAGCGGATTTTCCAGCTAATGGAGGAATCGAATTATTAAGAGGAATTAGAAAGTATATTGATTTTTACAACAATTAGAGAAAGCATAATTCATTGAATCAAATCGCTCCAAATAATTTTCGCCCTTCTTTTTTATCAGACAACAATATTATTCAATATAATCTTGAGAAAAAGGAGTTCCTGATTTTAGGTCTTTTTTCGCTTTTTTACCTATTATTAATTTATAGTTTCTTGGATGTAACCCATTTCCTGGCCTTACAACTCTAATATTTTCTTCTGTAAACAACTCACCTTTATTTATATTATGTGAAACATAAATGGATCTTTTAAAAATTAAACTGTTTTTTTCAGAATCCTGAACATTTAGCTGTATAGAACCTAATGCCAATGATGCTTTTTTAGCCTCATCAACCAATAATTTCATTTCATGAGGTTCCATACTAAACGCACTATCTACACCACCATCTGATCTTCTAATAGTAAAATGTTTTTCAATTACAGTAGCCCCCAATCCAACGGATGCAATTGAAACACCAATCCCCATTGTATGGTCACTTAAACCAATATTACAATCTGGAAAAAGTTTTTTAAATACAGGAATTGTATTCAAATTTGTGTTTTCTGGAGAAGCGGGGTATGTACTTGTACATTTTAATATTGTTATATTTTTACATCCATTTTCTCTTAAAACATTTACAGACTCTTGAATGTCAAAAATATTTGAAATTCCAGTACTCATAATTACTGGTTTTCCTGTTTTTGCAACTTTAGCTAACAATGGATGATGATTGTTTTCAAAAGATGCAATTTTATACAAAGGAACATTTAAAGATTCTAAAAAATCAACAGAAGTTTCGTCAAATGGAGAGCTAAAAGCAATCAAACCTAATTTGTTGGCAAAATCGAACAACTCTTTATGCCATTCCCATGGAGTATACGCCATTTTGTAAAGTTCATATAAATTTTTACCTTTCCATAAAGAATTTTCATCTTTTATTTCAAACATACCGCCTCTCTGGTTTAATGTTAAGGTATCGGCAGTATAAGTTTGAAACTTAATTGCATTTACGCCACAATTAGATGCTTCTTTTATGATTTCCTTTGCTCTTTCTAGTGATTGGTTATGATTGCCACTCATTTCTGCAATAATAAAAGGGGTATTTGTTGGAAAACTTATCATAGTTTATTTCAAAATATCAAAGATATTAATATCTTCTTCAAATTCAAAGTCAGTAATTTGCAAACAACCATTTGGGGTTTTTACAATCGGTAAGCTATTTTCTAAAAATAAAATCGATCCATTTTCAATATCATTACTGAAACCAAAATCACTATAAGTAACTTTATGGATTATAATTTTATTCTTATTTAGATAAGAAAATGCTCCTGGATAAGGTTTACTTTGAGCTCTTACCCAATTAGAAATTCTTTCTTTTTGCCAGGACCAATTAATTTGTCCATCTTCTTTTGTTCTTTTTCCAAAATAAGTTGCAATTTCATTTTTTTGTTTTTTTAAAGAAAACGAATTAGATTCAATAGATTTTAATGTCTCTAAGACAAATTTTGGATATAATTCTTTAAATTTCAATAATAAATCAGCTCCTGTTTCATAAGGTTCTATTGATACATTAATTTGGCTAATTATATCTCCAGTATCACAATTTTCATCAATGATATGGGAAGTTATGCCAGTTTGTGTTTCATTATTAATTATTGCCCACACATGAGGCGTTCTTCCTCTGTATTTTGGAAGTAAAGAGCCATGAAAGTTTATAGCAATTTTTTTTGGTAGGTTTATAATATCTTTTTCAACAATAAACAAATAATTTACTGATACAATTACATCACATTCCAAATTACCTAAAATATTAATTGCTCTTCCGTTTCTTGGATTACCAGCATAATATGCAATATTATTTTTTAAAGAAAAATTAATAATTGATTCTGACATCCTATCACAAAGTACAAAATTTATTTTATACTCAGTTATTAGCATTTTAAAAACGGCAAGTCCTAAACCACCACTAATCAGTAAGCCAATTTTCATATATTTTATTAAAATAAGAATATATTAATACATCGTAATATTTTTTTTCAAAAAACATGTGATTCTTCAAAATTGCTTCTTTCTCAAAACCTATATTTTCTAATACCTCTATATATTGCTTACGCGATTCAATATTATAAACTGTAGTATGGTTTTTTTTTAAATTTATCTCATCAAAACTTATTAAAAAAATCATTCTCAGAAATTCTGTAAACTTTAATTGAAAATTATTATTATTATTTTCTAACAAGAATGAGATTTCAGCATTTTTACTTTCCCAATCAATATGAACCAATCCTCCATATCCAATTAAAACATCGTCATGTAAAAAACTAAATAATAACTGTTTAGGGAATTCTTCCTCAAATAATTTGTCAACTACTTTAGCATAATAAACATCTTGTTGTTCTTTAGATATTTTTTCTTTTTGTCTCAAAATTTCTATTTGAGAATTTCTCCAGCTTAATATTTCATATTTGTCTTCGGTTCTAATGGGTACAAGCTTGTATCCATTAGAAGACCACTCAGTATTAGACAAACATTTATATTTACGCATTTAATTCAATTTTTCAAAAAACCACCATGTAATATCGTCAAAACCTGCACTATCATATTCATATCACCATAGAAACCCATAATCGACCAATTTCATATTAAAATACTCTAAAAATAATTTTCCAAAATCCCGCTTAAACAATTAATTAAGTTATCCTTGATACTCAATCATAATAGTATATCTGTTATAATACTTTATGCTGAATTCAAGCTACAAATGCAACTTTTGGGTTAAACAATAATTTTTCCATTACAAATATAGGTGTTTCATAGTTATATAACTTTCTAGGTCTGTCATTTAATTTATCCTGTATTGCTTCTATATATTCATCTGAATAATCATCAAAATTACGCTTTTTTTTGATTAGACTATCGATATAATCAACAATCGAGTTTATTTTTTTGATGTGCTGAGACTATATAATTAACTCTTATCTATAGTTGAAAAAATTCACATCCCTGGTTCCTCTGTTTTTTTCGATTTGCATCTGCAATTTTAGCATATATACTTTTTTATATTGCATTGGTTTTGTTTCCGTGCTTGTGATAATTCAGTATTTCTTTCTCATGATTTGATACTAGATTTCTAAAGTTTTACATTTCATTTATCGTACATTTTTCATAGTTTTCATTCCAATTACCGAGATTTTTTCGTTTAAAAACGGCTCATATTCAGAAGGTTTAGCTTGATACCAATTTCTAAATTCCAATAGGATGTAACATGCCTCTTCCATACACGGAAAATGTTTAAATAACAATTTCGACCTTTTCTGTTGATAGATATTCCAATTTTCTTGATGAATTACTCACAGATAACGACTCCTAGCAAATAGTTCCGGTAACGTTTCACCATTTTCAATCACTGGTGGCTTGTACATTTTTGACACCTTAAGTTTAGGCCCTATATTTTTTTATTTTTTGACTCTTTGTATTATTTTTCATGTGTTACTTGTGCTTCTCGTTGTAGTTTTAAGGCTTCTTGTTTTAGTCTATTTCTTAAAGACTGTAGATAATCAATTACATTTTGTATTACATGAAATTTATCCGCTATTTGAATGGCATTTGGGAAAACATCCGTTGATATTTTTTTTTAAATGTAGCTACTAAATCTCTGTATACATACTTGACTTCATTGATTTTACCTCAAAATTTTTCAAGACATTATTTTACTTCGTTAATTTTTATTGTAGAACACATTAGAGCAACTTTTCCTGTTTGAGCATTACTGAAAATTGTGTGAAATCTATTGTTACTATGCTTTTCATCAATAGCCATATGTTCGCCAATATGTTCTGACTTTAGAATTAGGCACTAAAATAGTTGCTAAATACCCCTTTATCTACCTCTATATCATAGCAATGAAGTATCTATTGTGTTTCTTCTTTTGAAAACTTGAAATTTGGTCTTTTATCCAACAATAAAATTTACCATAAGCCAAACCTAAAACTTTACAAATTACATTGATATCGAAAGGTAGATTCTCAGTCAAATTCTTTTAAAAAAAGCACCAAACTCTTTGGTGACTTTTGTGCCTTCTATCGTGTAATCATTCGTGTTGTAAAACTTTTAGTCCCAAGATTATCTCCTCTTCATTTCCAACGCCTGCGCTTGATTTGTAATATACATTGACGACCATTCAATGGGAAATAGGTGAGTTCGACTATACTCAAATAGCCATTCAAAACTCAATCAGCTTCAACAGGAAATAAATCTTCTTTTTCAACTAATAATATAACTAAAAGTTCAGATTTACTATCGTCAACACTTTCGATAGTAAATGATTCTAAAATATTAGCAGGAACGATTTACTGAATAAGCGTGATCATTAGTGAATCTATAAATTCAAATATAAGAATTATAGCCACAGCACATCAAAATAATATTTGTCCCAACAATCAAGCATTATTGACCGATAAACTTCACCGCCCTAAAATGAAAAGAAGATTTTTAAGTAATATATTATTTCAAATCCCACAATAACATATCAAAAAACCAGGGCAAACGCATTTGAATTAATAATTAAACAATTAATAACTATTTAATAATCAAAAGTTTAGATTTGTTTTTGCTTTTAAAATTTATTGTATTTACTTGATAATCAAAAAAAATATAATATAATATTATATCAACAACGAGAATATTTGATTTTTTTGATGGTTTAACAGATTTTAGAACTCCTTATCGAAATAAACGCCATTAGCTTATTGATATTGTTTCGATTTGAATTTGTGCTGTAATTTGTGGTACTGATTCATGGGAAGAGATTGAAGCTTATGCGAAAATTAAAAAGGATTGTTTAACCAAATTTTTAAGTCTTACAAATGGAATACCATCTCATGATACGATTAATAGAGTTATGAGCTCAATATGTCCACTAGAATTTGAAGAGTGTTTTAAAAATTGGATAAAATCGATTATTAATAGTTCTGAAGAAGATGTAATTACAATCGATGGAAAAACTATTTGTGGCGCTAAGGTTAATGGTAAGTCTCCTATACATATGGTAAGCGCTTGGTCTTCATTTAACAACATTGTTTTAGGACAAATAAAAGTAGATGAAAAATCAAATGAGATAACAGCGATACCAACGCTAATTGAAAGTTTAGCAATTGAAGGAGCGGTAATTACAATAGATGCAACAGGGGTGTCAAAGTGCTATTAATGAACTGATAATAAGTAGAAAAAGCAATTACATTTTGGCATTGAAAGAAAATCAATCTTCATTCTTAGAACAAGTTAAAGATGAATTTACATTTTCAAAATCAGAAACTACAATAGAGGACATAAATTACGGTTATGGTAGAATTGAAACGCGAAAATCTAGTGTTATTTTAGATTTTAAACATTTGTAAAATTACGGAAAATGAAAAAAAATAAACGTAAATAATTAATATTGAGAGTTTAATAGAATATAAAAACAAAGAAAAAAGACACTATCCGACACTATCCCACTAAGTGTGTAAACACGATTTTTAGTTAATTATTCTATCTTCAAAAATAATTAAAAATTGGCCATATATCGTTCCCCATTCTCTAATAGGCATTGTCCATTTTTTAGCCGATTCATTAACAGCTAAATATACAGATTTCATTACAGCCTCATCGGTTGGGAACGAAAGTTTGTTTTTTGTATATTTCCTGATTTTTCCATTATGATTTTCTATAATGTTAGTAGTGTAAATGATGCGTCTAATCTCTACAGGGAACTCAAAAAAGGCGGTTATTTCACTCCAATTTGTTCTCCAACTTTTAATTGCATACAAATATTTACCTCCCCAGTTTTCTTCTAAATCGTTTAACGCTTGTACTGCAACTTCTACATTTGTAGCAATATAGATGTTTTTCATGTCCGCACTAAATGCTTTTCGATCTTTGTAGGATACAAATTTACAGGAGTTTCTGATTTGATGTACAACACAAATTTGTTTGGTACAATTAGGGAAAACATTAGCAATGGCATCACTAAATCCAGTTAGATTGTCTGTTGCTGAAATTAATATATCCTTGACTCCATGAGCCTTTAAATCACTTAAAACTGTTATCCAGTAGGATGTAGATTCATTTTTACCTAACCATAAACCAAGTACTTCTTTTTTTACCGTCTTGTTTTAATCCGATTACGATATAAATAGTTTTATTTATAACCTTTCCTCCATCTCTTACTTTAAAACTTATCCCATCCATCCAAACGATAAAATAGAGTGACTCTAATGGTCGGTTCTGCCAAGTTTAAATATCTTCCGTTACTCTATCTGTAATTCTTAAAATAGCTGATGTTGACACTTTAAACCCTTAAACTTCTCTGATTTGTTCTTCAAAGTCGCTATTTGTCATCCCTTTAGCGTAAAGAGAAATGATTACATTTTCAATGCCATCAGCAATTGTTTTTCGTTTTGGTACAACTATTGGTTCAAAACTTCCTTCGCGATCTCTTGGAACTTCAATAGAAAATTCACCATCTACTGTCTTGATTTGTTTATTAGAATGACCATTACGAGTATTGGGATTACCAGACTTTTCACTCTTCAAACAACCTAAATGAGCATCCATTTCTCCTTCTAAAAGTTGCTCAACTCCACGCTTTTGGAGTTCTTTGGTGAATGCTAAAAGTTCAACTCCACTGGTGAATTGTTTTAGAAATTCACTTTTTAATAAATCTTCTTTTTTCATAATTGTGTGTTTAAATTACTAAAAAGTTATTTCCGAAAATTATTTTTAGGCCTTTTTGGAGGAGGCCAAAAAATTTTCAGAATAACTTTTAGCAGGGTTTACACACTTTACGGGATACTACCAGAAAAAATCGAAAAAGCTACCAGATATTATATCTCATCACTAACGCATAAGCATGAGCGTTTTCAGGTCATAATAAGAAACCATTGGGCGATTGAAAATAAACTTCATTGGTCTTTAGATGTAGCATTTGGTGAAGATTACGATAGAAAAAGAAGTGAAAATGCCGCTCAAAATTTTTATTTGATAAATATAATTGCTCTAAATATGGTCAAAAACGAAGCAACTTGTATGCTCGGAATTAAATCAAAAAGGAAGATTACAGGATGGAATGAGGGGTATTTATTGAAAATATTGGGTTTTTAAATGCGTTTACCCTGATCAAAAAAACTATAACTATTTTCTTTCTAATTTATTTTCTAAATTGTAGACAACATTCGCTAAGTTTAGATCAGAAATATCATCAATATCTATTGCTTTTTGCCAAGCAATTTCAAACAATTTATAATTATTTGAATAAAAAGTTTGTTCATTAATCAAATTTTCCCTAGTTGATATCCAAATCGCTCCTGTTGGACACAACAATTTTGGAAGATCCTGAGATCTAAACCCATCAAATTTATTTCCAAACAATTTTTCAGTAGTACCATCGTCGTTAATTAGATGAGCCCAAAATGGATTAAACATACCGTACGAAAATCCTGAAATTAAACTTGTATTTTGACCATTCAACAAAAAACAATTATATTGCTCTATTATATTTTCAAAATTTCTTATAGGGCAATTAGGCATAAGTTGAATTACATGATTAAACTTCTCACTGTAATAATTCTCACTTTGTTCTAATGCTTCTAAAGTAGCTTGGCTAGCAGAACTATAATCATCAGCAGTTTTCTCTCGTAAAAAAGGTACTTCAGCACCAAATCCTTCTGAAATTCGTTTGATTTCTATAGAATCAGTACTAACAATTATTTTATCAAATAATTTAGATTGCCTGGCTGCTTCGATAGTCCAAGAAATCATAGGTTTACCCATAAAATCAATAATATTTTTATTCGGTAATCTTTTAGAACCACCTCGAGCAGGTATTATTGCGATTTTCTTTACCATATCGTCCATCCTCCATCTATTTTAATATTTTCGCCTGTCATTAATAATTTAGAATTATCTATAATCATTTTTATAGGTGGAAATAAATCATTATCACTTAACATTCGTTTTAAAGGACAAAGTTCAGAGTATCTTTCTTTAAAATCTTCACTGACTCTACCTTCAACTCCTCCATAAGAAATAGAATTTACTCTAATGTTTAAATCTGCATACCTAATAGCCATTTCCTTCACCAAGTGAATTTGAGCAGCTTTAGCAATGCCATAATTTATTGGAGATTGTTGCACAAAATTTTCATATAATCTTGGAGAAGGGGCAACTACACCATACATAGAACTAATAAAAATAATATCGTTAATTTTTTTATTAGTTTCAATTAATTTATTAGTTAATAAGTAAGGGAAAACGGTCGCAATAAATAGTTCGTTTTGAAATTGATTAGAACTAATTTTACCATCAGAATCTAGACGCAAGGTATCAACATCTCTTGCATTATGGATTATCACATCTACATCATCATTGATATGTCGATGAATAATATCTACTGCATTCTCCGAATAAAAATCACTTTCAATTAGAATTATATTATCTTTAGTAAAATCATTGTTTTCTAACCAAATATTTGCACTTGTTATATTACGAGTAGTAACATATAAAATATGATTCTCTTTCAGTAATTCCTTAACAAAAATTGTCCCTATTTTCCCAGTACCACCAGTTAAAAGTACTTTTTTTCTAATCATACTATACCTTTTTCTATTATTTTAACAATTTCTAATGTTTCATTTCTTTGAATGTTCGGTTTATTACCATCAATCACATCTATAAAGTATTTAAGTGACGATTTGAAACATTTAAATGAATCATTAAATTGTTTAGTGACAATTCCTTTTTTACCGATATAACTTATTTTCAAAGCAACAGGAACTGAACCTGTGTTAATAATATATCCTGATAAATTTTCCCATTCAATTATTGTTTGTTGAATTTCGTCATTTCTTTTAACAGGTACAACTCGTAATAACAAACCTCTATTAGGGTTTTGAACAATAATTGGTTCTATAAGATGAATAGCATACTTCTCCCACTTATTCATTATAGACGCCTCAAAACCAACAACATCTCCTATTGACTCTCTATCATGTTCATTCAGATACAATTCTTCAGCAAACCTTAAAGAAGTACAAGTGAATATCTGACTTTCATATTTTTGACTATCCAGCATCTTTATAGCTACATCAGTATTTAAAGCAAATGGCTTATCAATAAAAATAGGTTTTCCTGCTTCAATAATAGATTTACTATGTATGAAATGATTTTCAGCATCATCCCTAGCCAACAATACCACATCTACTTCATCTATCATGTCATCAATTGAATTTGAAATGTTATCTATTAAAGAAGCCTTTGCAATATTGATTGATATACTTTTATCTTGAGTCCAAATGTGAGTAACCTGACCTAAGTCATTTAAAAAATCATTGGGGAAAATTTGTTTAGATAAATAGTTAGGTATTACTGTAAAGGGACAATTGGCCATATGAAATGAATCATACCCATTAAAAATTGCACTCCAAGAGTAAGGGTGTCCATTCCCTTCACTCAAACCAATTACACCTATTTTTTTCATAAATTCCAATTTGACGGAGCCAAAACACTTTCACTTAATTCAGGAGTGTCAATTATTATTTCTGATGAATTTTCTAAAGTATTTATTATTTCCATTAATTGATTACTGTTATTTAAGCCTATTACAACTGAATCAATAAAATCTTGTTTCAAGCAATACATTAACAAATCTGATGCTAAATACTTTGAATTATTTTGCAATTCAAAAATATATTGTTTAACATCTTTAAAATAATCAGAAAGATCATTTGGATTACAAAAAAAAAGACCTTGAAGAAATGAGGATCTAGTATGAATTTCACATCCTTTTTTCTTGAAGTATTTAGCTATATCTGAAAATCTATGATCAAGAATGTTAAACGGTATTTGAATAATATCCGGTACTATTTTCAATTTTAAAACCTGCTCTATTTCAGAAATCTCATTAAAAGAAAAACCTATTTTAGAAACCCTATTTGCTTTTTTATTTTTTAAGAGTGATTCCCAAATACAAAAATCACTTACTATATCCTTAATATTATGTACTAATACAGCATAAAGTTTGTTTGTTTTAAGTAAAGACAAAGAATTATTTATCTGATTTGATACATCCAAATGGTTTGTAGCAAAAATCTTGGTGACAATTTTAAAATCTTGAACACCAACCTCTCCTAAAACATATTCACTACTACCATATGCTTTTGCAGTATCAATTATTTTTATATTGAATAACCTTGCTTTATCTAAAATTTTTTTAATCTCATCTACATCTGTCTGACCATTACCATTACTAATACCGTAATCAAGCCCAAACTGAACCGTACCGATTCCTATTTTAGAAAAATAATTCATTTCAACTTAAAAATTACCACTTAAAAAACTCAAGACACTTTCTATAACATAAGACTGATCATGCAAACTTAATGAAGGAAACATAGGCAAACTTAAACACTTACTATAATAATTTTCTGCATGTTCTAATTGAATTTGTTGACTCGAAAGTGAACGATAATAAGGTAATTGATGAACTGGAATGTAATGAACTTGACAAAATATTTCTTTAGATTTTAAATAGTCATATAATTCTTTTCTTTTGTTTATTTCTATAATATACAAATGATAAGCATGACCAATTATAAAATCTGAATGTCTAATAATTTTTTCATGCTGATTGAATGCAACTGCATAACGTTGTGCAATTTCTTTTCTTATCAACAGGTTCTCAACCGCCCTCCCTAATTGAGAAAGCCCTAATACTGCTTGAAAATCAGTTAATCTATAATTAAAACCTAACTCTTGCATTTCATAATACCATCCTCCATCATTACAAGTCATTTTCTCGGAATCTTTTGTAATTCCATGGCTTCTAAGTTTCAGTAATTGCTCATAATGAATAGGATTATTAGTTGTTACCATTCCCCCTTCTCCACAGGCTATGTGTTTCACTGGATGAAATGAAAAAACGGATAAATCAGCAAAATTATTATTTCCGCATAATTGCACTTTCCCTAAACTATCTTCGAAATATCCTCCTGGCGCATGACAAGCATCCTCAATAATCCAACATCCATACTCATCTGCCAGCTGTCTAAAAGCTTCCAAATCTACTGCCCGACCAGCAAAATCAACAGTAATTATACCATCAAAATAACCTTTTGGATATTCTTCTAAAAGTGCCCTTACATTATTAATATCTAACAAATAAGTTTCAGGATTTATATCCGCAAAATAAACTTCTCCACCACAAAAACGAACACAATTCGCTGTAGCTGCAAAAGTAATTGGAGTTGTAATAACACGAGATTTTTCATTAATCCCCAAGCAAAGTGCACTCAAATGAAGCGCAGCAGTACCATTAGATACAGCTACCGCATATCTAGTACCAACATAAGAAGCAAAAGCTTCCTCAAATTTCAATACAGTAGGTCCTTGTGTAAGAAAATCAGATTGTAATACTTGTATCACATTGTCTATATCTTCTTTTGTTATATTTTGTCTTCCGTATGGAATCATAATCTTAAATTGTAAATTGAGAATCTATATGTTCTACAATAAGTTTTCTTAAACTTTCAACAGTTTCCCACTCTGTATTTTGACCAGAAGAATAACTAAAACCTTGTTCAACTAAATTTGCATTAAAATTAGAAATATATTCTTTCAAATTCCAATTAGGCACTTGTGGTAAAATCACATAATATTTACCTACATCATAAGTATTAAAAGAATCAGAACTTGTAATCATCTCCTCATGAATTTTTTCTCCTGGTCTAATTCCAATGATATTATATTCGCTATCGGGTGCTATTGCAGTTGCTACATCTAAAATTCTATATGATGGGATTTTTGGGACAAAAACCTCCCCTCCCCATGCGCATTCTAAAGCATGTAAAACTAGTTTCACTCCATCTTTTAACGAAATATTAAACCTTGTCATATTAGGGTCTGTAATTGGTAATTTTCCTTCTTTCTTTTTATTTATAAAAAAGGGAATTACAGATCCATTTGAACCCATTACATTTCCATATCTTACAACAGAAAACTTAATATCCTTAGTTCCTTTGATATTATTTGCTGCAATAAATAACTTGTCCGAAGTTAATTTAGTAGCTCCATATAAATTTATTGGAGCACAGGCTTTATCAGTTGACAAGGCAACAACTTTTTTGACATTTGTTGAGAGTGCCGCTTTAATAACGTTTTCTGCTCCCCAAACATTTGTTTTAATACACTCATCTGGATTATATTCAGCTATATGAACGTGTTTCATGGCAGCTGCATGTATAACATAATCAACTTCAAAAAAAGCTCTTTTTAATCTTTCTAAATCTCTAACATCTCCAATAAAATATCTAATAAATGGAAATTTAGATTCAGGAAATTCTTGAGCCATTAAATATTGTTTTTGTTCATCTCTTGAAAAGATAATAATTTTCTTCACATTTGGATAATGCTTAATTAAATATTTAGTTATTTCTTTACCTAGAGAGCCTGTTCCTCCTGTAATTAATATCGATTTATCATTCATTTCTATAGAATTTAGAATTAATGTTAATTTTTAAGTGTGGTTTGTTAATAAAAAATTAAAGTTGTTTAAAATTTATATTGAAAAAACCTCCTGGCTTTGAATAATCGTAACCGAGTATTTTTTTAGGTAAATCTGACAAAATATTTAGAGAATAAACTTTATCTAAAACATCAAACGGATAATCATCTTCAAATTCATCACCTTTCTTACCCAGCCATAAATATACTGGATAATGTCCAGTTCTTAAAATACTAGAATTAATTTGAAATGTAAATTTATTTGTATATCCAATATCCAATGGATTATCTGTTAATTGTATTAATCCTGAATCAGTAATTGGTTCCGTTCCTTCCGCATTGTATATACTACAGAAAAAACAAAGATCTTCTATGAAATTAAATACCTCGATTGAAAAATTAAATAATATAGGTAGATTTGGATCTATAAATTCACTACCATTATTTATACTAACTTCAACAAAACGTACTTCACCATTTCCTCTTCTTAAAATTCTATCATTTATTAAATCAATTCCTGAGCTTATATAAGAATTTTTTTTATTATAATGTTTAATAATATCATATGTTTTTCCTGAATTTTCTAACATCCCATTTTCTAAATAGATTGCAGTATTACAAAGTTTATTTATTGCAGACATATTATGACTCACAAACAAAACTGACCTTCCTTCCCCCTGACTCACCTCCCCCATTTTACCAATGCATTTCTTTTGGAACTCTGCATCTCCAACAGCTAACACCTCATCAATAATCAAAATTTCATTTTCTAAGTGCGCAGCAACAGCAAATGCCAAACGAACATACATCCCTGAAGAATATCGCTTAACCGGTGTGTCAATATAACGTTCAATGCCAGCAAAAGCAATGATTTCATCTAATTTACGAATGATCTCATGACGTTTCATTCCTAAAATTGCGCCATTTAGAAAAATATTTTCCCTACCAGTTAACTCGGGATGAAACCCTGTACCAACTTCAAGTAAAGAAGCAATTCTTCCCTTTGCCTTGACAGTTCCGGTAGTTGGTGCTGTGACTTTGGATAAAATTTTAAGTAAAGTTGATTTTCCTGCTCCATTACGTCCAACAATTCCTAAAACATCCCCTTGTTGTACTTCAAAGTTGATATCCTTCAATGACCATACATAATCAGACCCCCCTTTTATAGAACGATTATTCTCCTCACCTTCCAATGCGTATGGATTTTCCTTGCCCCTCATTTTGGCCCACCATTTTTTAGCATCTTCCTTAAATGTGCCACTTCCTACTAATCCTAGTCGGTATTGCTTTGATAAATTTTCAACTTTTATTACTGTAGACATCAAATAGTTGTTTGTGTTACACTTGCTAAACGTAACAAATTAATTAATTGGACTAAATCAATACGAAGATTGACAGAAGCTGTTTGTTCAGAGTCGCCATCTCCTTGTAAATAATAATAAGTATGGTTCAATGCAGAAGCCATCGAAAAATAGCAGTTGTTATATTGATCACCTCGGTTGCGTAGCTCTATCACTGAGCCGGTAGAAGGCATAAACAACATATTCGTTAATCCAGCACCATGTATCCCAAGCAAACATTGGGTATCTCGCATCAAATCTATTTGTTTGCTTAATGAGTAGTGTTCAAAAACATGTATTTCAAACCCAAATGAGATAAGCAATGAAATAAGCTCCTCTTCATTCGATATAAATCGTTGAGTAGCTTTACTTCTTGATATGAATATTTTACGAAGTGGCTTTGTTGTTGTTGTTGTTGTTGTTGTTGATTCAAAAAACCGATCACGCAATTGATTTAAAAATGTAACATTATAATTTCCTGGAGATGCAGTATGACTCGGTAATAGTAGTTCTTTCACACGAACACGTTGTGTTGGAGTATACCACACATATTCATATCCGAGTAATTCTAAAGACTCAACAATGTACGGATACGGTTTATAAGAGATAGGAAGTAATACCGGAAATTTTTCAACTTCCCCTTCCAAAGCAATCAAACGTGTAAGTGCATCAGTCATCCAATGAAAATACATCCACGTCCAATTTTGAGTAATCCAAACACCTCGATTAACGGAAGTCTTGGCCTTCAAAAAAAGTTTCAATTTTTCAACCTTCTCAGCCCATGTAAAACATCCATTAATATGTGTATAGGGTGCAAAAAAAAGAAAGGTAGATAAATCAAAAACTGTATCTTGAAGTACATCTACATTTTTCAACTTCAGAAAATTAGTCGCACAAATCGAAGATTGATACTCATGTTTAAACAATACCTCGTCATCCTCCTTAATATTTTGAGGAGCTTTTCGTACGGAAGAGTGCGAAGGATAAACTAATTTTTCGTAAACAAGCATGCTAGATTAAACAGTATCCATAAATGTTTTTTCTGTTTTATTAAAAACAAAAATACCTAATACTAAGATCGTAACCATAAAAACAACACTATACATAAAACTAGTTACTGTGAAATAACCTCTGCCTGTAAATGCATATCGAAAGGTTTCTATCATGGGTGAAATAGGATTCAAAGATAGAAAAGTCTTATACATAGGAGGAATATCTGATACTGGATACATTATGGGTGTAGCATACATCAATAGGGTCATAAACACCCCTACCAACATATTTAAATCTCGATATTTTGTAGTAAAAGAAGAAATGATAATCCCAAACCCCATCGCAACACCACCTAAAACGAGAATAATTACAGGAATTAATAAGATACACCAATTAGGTTCAATAATAGAATCTGGCTGAACTAAATAATAAATAAAAAAACAGAGATAGGTAAACATTTGGATGGATAATTTCAACAAATTAGATAGAACCATCGAAATTGGAGAAACTAAACGCGGAAAATAAACCTTACCAAAAATACCAGCATTAGAACTAAATGTAGACGAAGCACCATTGAAACACGAATTAAAATAATTCCATAAAGTCGTTCCGCCTAAATAAAACAAAGGACCAGGTAATCCATCGGTAGACAAATGCGCGATTTCTTTAAATAAAAAAGTATAGGTAAAAACGGTAAACAAAGGCCCTAACATAAACCAAAAAGGACCCAAAACAGTTTGCTTATAAATGGCTACAATATCACGACGAACAAAAATGCGAATCAAATCTCGATATTCCCATATCTCACGAATATTCAAATGAAACCAATTAACTTTGGGGGTAATTATTGTTGACCATTCCGCATTATTTTCATTCGATTTTCCCATGTTTTATCAAAAATTTAAGGTTCAAAAACCTTGTTAACATAACCCAAAGTTGATTCAATATTAATTTTTTATTTTAAGTTACTAACTTGTTTTTTTTTTGAATTAATAAATAATAGACTAATTATATTAAAGTATTTTAAATACTTATTTTTAATCAATAAAGTCAATTACAATTAACTTTGTATTTAATTTTACAAATGTAAGTTTTTTTATTAAACTATTTTTATTATCCATACATCATTTTAAAGTTTTAAAAAAATCATTAAATTAATACTCAAGATAAAAACAGAACGATGAAGAATTTAAAAATTTCAGATAACACGATGAAAATGTGCCTAAATTGCGTCTTAATAATTCTAATTGTTCTCACTAGATCGGTTTCATTTAACGACTCAATTTTAAACATTGATGAAACTGAATGGATATATTGTTTAAAAAAAATGATAAGCAACCCAATACCAACAACTGGGTTTGATGCTAACACATCTGGACCAATCGCAATCTATCTTTTATATCCATTATATCTGATATCTGAAAAACTATATCTGTCAGACTTAAGAATATATGGTCTAATCTTTTTATTAATTCCATTTTTTCTATTTATTAAAAAGAAATTATTTGAAAGTATTACCTATAGTTCTATCTATTTTACATTTTTAATAATGTTAAACAAGGATTTTTTAGCTTATAACACCGAATGGGTTATAATTCCATTTTTGTTTATTTTAGAACATTTATCCTCAACGCACAAATCATTTTATACAAAGTCAATTTACATTTTAATAATACTAGTATTACCGCTAATTAAGTTTCAAGCAATTTTATTTTCGGTCTTTTTTTATATCGATTTATTCTTGAAAGATTATAAAAATAATAAAAACAAAGAATTATTAAAAACATCTTATATCACAACAATACTAATTGCTATTACATTTTCAATTCTATTTTATAATGTCAATATAATGGAATTCAAACACTATTATATTGATAGAAATATGTTCTATAGCAAATTTATGCAATGGGGAAAAAGTAATAGAGATATATTTTATATTTTCAGGCAACAACTCTCCAATTTGTTTTTTCTACAAATAATTGCAACCATAATAACAACGATCTTACTAATGAAAAAATTTGGAATAAAAATAATCACAACATTTAACAGAGAGTATATTTTAACAATTATAACATTAATAACCATTTACATACCAAAAACTAACTTTACACATTATTATCAATTTTTATTTTTTTCACTCACCATCCTTCTTGCAAAAAAAATAATAATTTTAGCAGACTACAGTAAGAAAAATCAAATTAAAATTTCAATTATATTTTTAATTGTACTGGTAGGTTTAGGTGTAAACAATGCAATAAATCCATTCACTAATAAAGATAAGAATACAAGTTTTAACAATTCTAAACATTTAGAAAAAATAAAAAAAAACTCAAACGTTTTTATTTTAGGATGTATCGAAGCCGAGCCTTTATACTATAGACTAAGAAACAAAATTAATTTTAAACATATTTCAGCACACACCTATTTTTTAAAATCATTTAGTGAAATAAATAGAGGAAAGTATTACAAAAAAGAATTAAATAGAGTGATAAATACACTCAATTCAGACATTGACTTTATTATTGATCCAGAAGGGATTATTGGAATATTAAATGAAAACAAAATAAATAAAATAATTTCACGTAAATATCAAAAAAAAGATGCATTTATGAAAGGGTTTATT
Organism: Flavobacteriia bacterium; assembly: GCA_947455255.1. Taxonomy (GTDB): domain Bacteria; phylum Bacteroidota; class Bacteroidia; order Flavobacteriales_D; family Crocinitomicaceae; genus CANHVK01. Next base: position 19,015 of record CANGOA010000016.1, read on the forward strand.
TATGAAAAAAAAGAATAAAACCAATTATATAAAAATATTTTAACCTGTTTAAAACATAATTGATTTTTATAATTTGACGATAAAGTCATCAAAACTAAATATATCATCACCTCCACATTAAATTTTGAATGAATAAAAAAAAATCAGTTCTTATACATAATGTTTTGCAATTATTTCAAGAATATAAAAAATATCACAATATCACCTTATATTTGACAAACATATGAATAAAAGTATTAAATAATTAAAACACATTAATCTGAAATTACGTGTAATGAAAAAAAACTTTCAAATAATTCTACCTGTATTTAACGAATATGAATTAATAGAAACTTTTTTAAAATTAGTTGAAAAAGTTTTGTCTACTTTAGATGTTGATTTTAAATTAATCATAGTCGATGATGGTTCTATTGATTCTACTGTAGAAATAATAAAAAACTTTGAATTTATAGCTGCAAATATTTCGCTTGAATTATTACAATTAAGCTCTAATCAAGGACATCAAAATGCAATCCGAGAAGGAATAATACATGTGTCAAAAAAAACAGACAATACTTTATCAGGTATTATAATAATGGATGCAGATGGGGAGGATGACCCGGAAGCAATTAAAGAATTAATAAGTATCCAAGAATTTGATATTGTATTTGTATCAAGGGGAAAAAGAAAAGAAAGTACTAAGTTCAAAATTGGATACTTTATTTATAAAATACTTTTTAGATTAATTACTGGAAAAACAATAAATTTTGGAAACTATTCGCTATTAAGCCCTAGGGTGATAAGGTCTATTTCAAAAAAGCATTTCTTTCACTATTCTGCGTTTCTTTCAAAACAAAAATTTGACATAAAAAAAATAAATTACAACCGACAAAAAAGAATAGATGGTTCGTCTAAAATGGCTTTTAAAAACTTACTTTTTCATGCACTTAAATCATTTATAGAATATGCTGAAGAAGTTGTATTCTTTCAATTAAAAATATTTGCATGTATTTTTGTGATTTTAACTTCAACAGGCATTTATATACTCTATTCAAAATTTATAGCAAAAAATGCAATTATTGGATGGTCTAGCACATTATTGGTAGGGTTGTTAAACTCCCTACTAATAATGTTAAGTTCTATAATAATCTCTACACTGCTTCTTTCGATTAAAAATACACTTGATCAAAAAAACAATACTGAAAATCTAAAAAAATAGTATATGGAATACATTGGAAATGAACTGGAATTATTTGAACATGCTAATAACTGGAAAAAATATTACGCTAAAAACATTTCAAAACATATAAAAGGCAATGTATTAGAAGTTGGTGCCGGAATAGGCGCAAATACCAAGTTTTTAATAACTAATGATGTTACATCATGGACATATGTAGAACCAGACACATCCCTTTTTTCAAAAATAGAACTAAAAAATAGTCAAATTATTACTGATCAAAAATTTATTAATGGTACAATCGATGATGTTAATGATACAAATTATGATTGTATTATTTACATCGATGTACTAGAACATATTGAATTCCCAAAACAAGAAATACAAAAAATAAAAGATAAACTTTCCAAAAATGGAAAACTAATAATCCTAGTCCCTGCATATCAAACATTATTTTCTGAGTTTGATGAAAAAATTGGCCATTTTAGGCGTTACAACAAGAAAATGCTTCAAGAACATATTAATCATGAATTAAAAACATTGGAATTATTTTATTTAGATAGTGTAGGATTATTAGCATCTATTGCCAACAAGTATATCTTAAAAAAAGAAACACCTTCCATAGAAAACGTATATTTTTGGGACAAAAAATTAATTCCTTGCTCTAAAATATCAGACCAATTAATCGGAAAAAAAATGGGGAAATCGTTAATTGGTATCTTTCAAAAATAATTTCTATTTTATCGTGAAACAGTTAGTAAAAGGGTAAAGGACTACCTTTTTTCGACCGTTTAAAAATAGAGTGTTAATTTTAAAACAGTCAAAAAGAGGTGAATAAACGTCAAGTTTTAACAAAGAACAGATAATCAAAGTGCTAAAATCATAAGAAGAATATGTAAAATTAACTTTTGATTATATAAATGAAAAAAGATGAAAAACGAACGGAAATTTGATGAATTTGATCACTTTGCAAAACATTATAGAGAAATACATAATAAAAACTTAAAAATTACAGCAAAGGATAGCCACTATTATTCTGAACACAAAATACAAATACTAAAAACCCACGAAAAAAAAGATTCGATGAACTTTTTAGATTTTGGCTGTGGTGATGGAAATAGTTCATTTTTTTTCACTGAATATTTTCCTTTATGTACCTATCATGGTATCGATATTTCGAGTGAAAGTATTGAAATGGCAACAAAAAATTCGATTAAAAACACTAATTTTCAAACTTTTGATGGAATGAATATACCATTTGAAGACAACACTTTTGATGTGATATTTACAGCTTGTGTTTTCCATCATATTGATTTCAAATTACACCAAAATCTATTCAAAGAAATCTATCGCGTCCTAAAACCCGGTGGTAAATTCTACATCTTTGAACACAATCCATGGAATCCAGTTACGAGACATATCGTAAATACTTGCCCTTTTGATGCAGATGCTGTCTTATTATCTCCAACATACACTAAAAATATTTTAAATAAAGTTTTTAAAAACCATAGTACTAATTTTATATTATTCTTTCCGCGACATAAATTTTTCTCATTATTTATTAAACTGGAAAAATTTCTTTGCAAATTACCGCTTGGTGGCCAATATTACACAGTTACAAAAAAAATCGTATGAAACAATATTTTCCAAAATTAACAGAAATCGAAAAAAATAAAATTGATGTTTGGCGAGGAATACTTACATTCCTAGTGCTAATTTGTCATTCATTTCAATTTTTTGCTCCAAGTAATTTTTGGGATTTTTTTGATGCAGAAAAAACACATGGATTTTTTCATTATTGTGCAATTGCATTTTTAGTCATGAGTGGTTTTGTGATTTTTTATAGTCTCGAAAACAATTACTTAAATAAAAAAACTGTAAATTATAAGGATTTTTTAATTGCCAGAATATCTAGATTATATCCACCATTATTCCTCACATTTATTTGCATATATGTGTTAAAAATTTTAAATAAGATACTTAACACTAACATTTTAGAATATAAACAATTATCCATGTTCGATTATATTGATTTTGTTTTATTAAAAAACTTAAATATTGGTAAAGTAAATGGTCCGCTATGGACATTAATGTTTGAAATGTGGTATTATGTTCTTGCTATTCTAATCTATAAATGTTTTAGAACAACTAAAAAAGGAACTATAATTTTAAACATTAGTATTTGTGTATGTATATTGTTATTCATGTATAAAAATATCAGCCCAAACTCACTTTTATACTTTGCTTTATTTCTGATTGGACCAACTTATTTAATCTTGAAAAAAGTTTTGAGTAACAAAATAATTTTAATTGTATCATTATTATTCAGTCTGTTGTTTTTTATAATAAATTTTAAATTTTTCAAAAATCAAAGTTATTTACAAATATGGTGGATGCAAATTTTACTTGCAATAACGTTCGTTGGCGCTCTTTTTTCTGTTCCTGATAGCAAGTATTTTAAAAAAATAGCAACTTTTTCATACACATTATACATTATACACTTTCCTGTTTTTCTTTTTTTTAATCATTACCTTACAAAAAATTATTTAACCATAATTATAAGCATTTGTTCTATCATGACTATTTCATATTTTATATCAAGATTTATTGAACAAAAAAATAATTTTAAAAATTTTATATACAAACATTTTTAAAAAATGAAAAATTTTAAAATAATAGTATTTATTCTGATATTTCTACCTTTAGTTTCTTACGGAAATAATTACTATGTATCCAATAATGGAAACGACTTAAATTCTGGAACAATTAACTATCCTTTTAAATCAATAAATAAGGCGTTAGATTTAATTAAAAGTGGAGATACGTTAACAATAAGAGAAGGTACATATTTAGAAAGTTTAATACTTAACGAAAATATATCTGGAATTTTTATTACTAATTATAAAAATGAAAAAGTAATCATAAGTCCCTCAATTAACATTTATAACAACTACAAAGTTGTTGAATATAAAGATAATATAGTGAAATTTAATATTTCAGACTCTATATTACAATTATTTATAAATGGCGAACCAAAAATGAAAGCTTCATTTCCAACAATGAATGAAGAAATGTTTGACCTAAACAAAGCGGCAAACGTTTATGTATCGTATGATAAAAAAATTATTTTTGTTGGAATAAATAAGTTTTCAAACTTGATCGGCGCTCAATTCACAGGAATTTGTAGTGATAAAATTGTATCTATTGGAGGTAAAATTACAGGGGTAAATAATAACGAAATTACAGTTTCTGATTCCGGTGGATATTGGAAAGAACCATTTCAGAATAGTTATTTAGGTAATGGAAAAGGATTTCTAACTGGTAGTCTTGATTTTTTAGATACTGAGGGTGAATGGCTTTGGAAAAAAGGAAGTTTGTACATTTATTCTTCTGACACAAATACCTTATTTAAAAACGAAATATTTGCAAGGATTCAAAAACATGTAATTATTATTAACACAAATGATATAACTATAAATGGGATTGAAATAATTGGAGGTAGTATATTACTTGAAAAATGTAAAAATTGTATATTAAGTAATTTAAACATTGAATATCCCGTTCCTTTCCATCACCCCTGGAGTGGATTCGAAAGATTTTCACAATATTGGAATGGTAAGGAAGTATTGACGCATGGACCTGAAACATGGTCCGGTAAAGGAGTTGAAATTGGCGGTGAAAACAACCAATTAATCAACTGTTATATCGCTCATAGTTGGGGGGACGGAGCTACTATTTATGGAAAAAATAATAAAATTGAAAATTGTATTATTGAAGATTGTGATTGGATAGCTAACGATTGTTCAGTAGTATGTGTAAGTGGCTCAAACCACTCTATTATAAATAACACTTTTAAAAATAGCGCTCGATCCATTGTTTTAAATAGAAAACTAGAAAATAGTTTAATTAAAAATAATGAAATTGCTTATGGTGGTACAACATGTACTGATTTAGGACTTATTTATTGTTATGACACGGATGGGAAAAATACAGAAATCGCCTATAATTTTGTACATGATAATCTTGCAAAGAAAAATGGAGTTGGAATATATCTAGATGAAAACAATCAAAATCATAGTCTTCACCATAACATAATTACAAATTGTTCCGTTGGAATAAATTTAAACAAGCCATCTGTGAATACGCTAGTTTACCACAATACATTATTCAAAAATGAGTTTAGTATGGGGGCATGGGGTAACTCTGGAGAATTAATTAACGTATATACATTCAATAATTTAAGTGATTCTGACAAAAAATTATCGTGGAATTACGATTCATTTTATGGAAATAAAATGGATTCAAACTATCTATATTCAAGTCCTATATTTATAGATTCAAAAAACAATAATTTCAGTCTTAAACAGCATATACCAGCTATTAATTCTGGAATAATTAATGAATTCACAAAAGATTTTATTGGAGATAGACCGGATAAAGGTGCAATTGAATTTGGAAAAGAAAAATGGAAAACAGGATCATCTATCATTCTAGAAAACAAAAAAAACAAAGTGCCTTTTAGTTGTAACGATTTAATTCTCGTAAAAAACACAATAGATAGTGCTTTACTAACTTGGAATTATATACATGGTGCTATCGACAGCTTTTATGTAGAAAGAAAACTATCTACGGATCAGAATTATTCAATTATTGCTAGACTTGACTCATCTATACATATATTTAATGACACAATAACTAAATTAGGTGAATATCACTATCAAATACTAGCAAAAAACAGTTCTGGTGTATCTGAACCCTCTAACTCTGTAGAAGTATTTAAAACAATTGAACCTGATAAAAATACATTTTTAGATGCGGAAAATAACGACCTGCAGAAAGGAACATTAATTTCAGATGAAACATTAAGTAATATAGATCATACAGATTGGATTCTATTCAAACAAATAAATTTTAATGACTCAACATATGACGCATGTAAAATAAGAATGGCCGTTCCATGTGAATATTCTTGGCAAAATATTCAGCTGAGAGTTGATTCCTATATGGGTGAAATAATCGGTGAATATATAACAGAAAACACAGGCTCTTGGGATAATTATGAAATAAAATATTTCCCAATTCAAAAAATTTCAGGCATCCATGATGTATACATAAAATTTAAAGGGAAATATGGTATTGCTAACTTAGATTGGTTTCAGCTTTTCAACTCGAAAAACGAAATAATTAATACAATTCATAAAGATTCTAAATGTCCTCAACCATATATGAAGATTAATGAAATTCCTGTGAAATTGTTTCCAAATCCAGGACATGGATTGCTTAGAGTAAGTTTTGAAAATACTGAATTAACTAAAGCGAAAGTTGAAATTTATAATACTGTTGGACACAAAATTTCAGAACAAAACTATTCTGATCTTTATCCTGGGGAAGTTGAACTTTACGTAGAATCTAAAAATATAGACCTAGAATTAAAAAATTCTTTTTACATTATTAAAGTAAATATTGAAAGTGAAAATCATAGTCAAGAAACGATACTTAAATATATTCGATTATAATTATTTAATAAATCTATATTTTAAAATACAGTAAATTGCCCTAAAACCATCTTTCCAACTTATTTTCTTTCCTTCTTCATACGTTCTACCATAATAAGAAATTCCAACTTCATAAATTCGTAAATTTGGGATTTTAACGATCTTAGCAGTAACTTCAGGTTCAAAACCAAATCGTTTTTCTTTTAGTTCAATTCTTTGTAAAATATCTGTTTTAAACATTTTATAACAGGTCTCCATATCTGTCAAATTTAAATTAGTCATCATATTAGAAAATGTAGTTAAAAACTTATTTCCAATGGTATGCCAAAAAAACAGTATTCTATGCGGCTTCCCTCCTATAAAGCGTGAACCATAAACTACATCTGCAAAACCCTCAATTATAGGCTTCAATAAAACATTATATTCAGCAGGATCATACTCCAAATCGGCATCTTGAACTATACACATATCACCAGTTACTTTCGAAATTGCAGTATGAATCGCAGCTCCTTTGCCTCTATTAATTGTATGTTTAAAATATTTAATTAAAAGATCAGGGTTTAAAGAAATATACTTAAGAATCGATTCTTCCGTATTATCATTAGAACAATCATTTACTATAATTATTTCTTTTGTGATTTCTTGAATTAACGATACTGATTTAATTTTATCTAAAATTAAATGAATCGTATTACCCTCATTATAAACTGGAATTAGTATTGAAAGTTTCTTCATAGCAATTACATTAAATAAAAAAAGCCTTACAAATTGTAAGGCTTTTTAGCGGAGAATGTAGGATTCGAACCTACGGTACCTTTCGGTACAACAGTTTTCAAGACTGCCGCAATCGACCACTCTGCCAATTCTCCGTAGCAAAAGTAATAATAGTTTATTAATTAACAAGCAAAAACCAAGAAAAAAGTATGTACTTTTGAAAAAAAAGTAATATTCCCATGAAAATAGCTTCATTTTTAGTTAGTATAACCATAACATTCAACCTTTTATCTCAAGTAGTCTCATTTGACAATGAAACAATAAATTATTTTGAAAATGGCACAATTAGAGAGAAAGGAAAAACAATCAACGGACAAAAACAGGGAGAATGGTTTAGTTATTACTACACTTCACAAATAAAAGAAAAAGCAAAATATAGTAATGGAAAACTAGATGGTGAGCTTTTAGAATTTTACGCTAATGGAAATACAAAAGAAAAAAAGTACTTCACATTAGGTTTACAACAAGGTGAATACTATTTATATTATGAAGATGGTACACTTCAAGAAAAGGGGAAATATAGTATGGGTGAATTAATAGATGATTGGATTTCCTATTATCCAAATGGTAAAATTAAGTCAACTGGAAACTATGAAAATGGACTTAAAACAAAGGAATGGATAAATTTGTATGACAATACACAAATTGAACAAAAAGGAATATATAAAGATGGAAAAAAACAAGGAGAATGGATTAGATACTATTACGATGGAATACTAAAAGAAAAGGGAAATTACATCAATGATTTAGAAGATAGTACTTGGAATTACTTTTATGCAACAGGAGAATTAGAAATGTCGATTCATTTTTCATTGGGTAAAAAAGATGGAGAAAGAAAAATGTATTACAAAAATGGTCAACTTGAAAAAAAAGACACCTATATAAACGATGATGAAACAGGAAATTGGATTAAGTATTTCGAAAATGGTCAAATAGCAGAAAAAGGAAAATTTACTCATTGGAAAAAAGATGGAGAATGGGTGTATTATTACCCTAATGGAACATTAAAAGAGAAAGGAGTATATATTTCTGATAAAAAAAATGGATATTGGGAAACATTTTTTGAAAATGGAACAATATCATCGAGTATGAATTATGAAAATGGTATATTAAATGGAATATATATTGATTACTATCTTGATGGTCAGTTGGAAGGAAAAGGAAGTTATAAAAATGATCTTCAAGAAGGGGAATGGTTATATATATTTTATTTAAATAACGAGATTATTGAATCGAGAGGTTCATTTGTAGAAGGAAAAAAAATGAATGATTGGGTTGTAAATAAAAGAAAAGATTAACGCTTAGTTTTAAAAAGTCTAAGATTTAATTCAGAATATTTCATAATCCCTTTAAAGTAACGAGCCCAAAGTATACTCCCTTCGTAAACTCCAGAAAGATTAATTTGTCTATCCATTTGATTTTTTAATTCTGTTCTTTTTCGAAGCATAATGACCAAATACTTATAAAAATCAAAATGTGCTTTTAGAACCGAAATAGTATGAGTTGGAGAACCTTTAAATAAGAACAATACTCCTGCAATACCATCTAAACACAAACGATAGAAAATTTTAAAAAATAAAACACCTTCGTGATTTTTGGTAATCATGAAAAGACTATTTCTAAAATTTAAATAAGTCTTTTTCGGTGAATTATAAGCCAAAGTACCGCCCCCAACATGATATACAACCGAGGATGGTATGACTTTAAAATTAAATCCTCTTTTTTTAATCCTCCAACACATATCAATCTCTTCCATATGTGCAAAAAAATCTTCATCAAAACCTTCTACCAGATGAAATAATTCAGAACGAATAAGTAAACATGCTCCGGAAGCCCAAAAAATCTCTTGCTCATTATCATATTGACCAGAATCAATTTCAGTCAAATCAAAAATTCTTCCTCTACAAAAAGGATAATAATTTCGATCTAAAAAACCTCCAGATGCACCTGCATGCTCAAATACATTTTTATTATGATAAGATAAAATTTTTGGTTGACATCCAGCTACATTTGGATCTTTCATAGAATTAAACAAAGGTACTAACCAATCTTTAGTAACCTCTATATCACTATTTAACAATAAATAAAACTTACTCTGTATTTTCGATAAAGCTTCGTTATACCCCTGAGCAAATCCTCCATTTTGAGAATTAATTATAACTTCAATTGTTGGAAAATTTGTTTTAACAAATGCAACTGAATCATCTATAGAATGATTATCAGCAATGATAATTCTAGCGTCTTCACTATATGCAATCACCTTAGGAAGAAAAAGTTCTAAATATTCTCTTCCATTATAATTTAAAATGACTATTGCAATATCCGAAAGCATCAATTAAAATTGTTTGAATACATCCTTACTTTCACCTCCAAAATGGTCTTTATTACCATCATTTGGATCGTCGATGTTTTGATTTGGTGAATTTCTTTTAGCTATAATTTGTTGCCATCTAAAGTTCTTCAACTCACCTTGCATATCGCTATGAAGTAATTGATAATGATTATTAACTAAATCAGGATTATAGAAAATAAAACGTTTATTGGAAAATTGCTTAATCTTATCATACTGCCATATTTCATATGGGTATTCTGACGGTGAAGTTTCTCGCGAATTAATAGCGGTGGGACAGCCATATTTCAAATAGACTCTACCTCTATCTGTCTCAAAACCTTTGAAAATTTGAGTCGCATATAATTTGTCAACCAATTTAACTTGTACTTTATAATTTAACCAAGCTTCATAAGCTAATAATCTACTAGTACTAATTATCCAAAAAGATTGAATATATTTTCTCATTTTTTCATTGTTTTTTTCGGAAACAATTTTTGTAATAAGAGGAATATCCGACTCATTTGAAATAGGAATTAAACTTAATAAAAAATAAGACAAACTATCATCACTTATACTATTTTGAAAATTTGGATCTAATAAAACATTTTCAGTTGAAATACTTGTTGTAAGATTATTAGATCGATCAAAAACATAACTTGAACTACATAATTCACTTGAATTATTATGGACACTTACAAGCAATTTATAACTTCCAGTGGGTAATAATGAAATATCATATTTATTAATGATAGGATTTACTTTACCTAATCTAGCTTTTTGACTTTTAGAAAAATCAGTTAAAACGATTTGATTATCTAAAGAATAACAAGTCGTTTTTATGTCAACATCCATACTATCTTTAAAAGGATTATAAATTTCAAAATAAGTAGGGAAAAATCTACAATCTGTAGGAAAATAATTTAATAATCGTGGATAAAGATCATAACCTGACTTACTAATAATACTTTCCTCAGAAGTTTTATTGATGGTTTCGCAAATTTGAATATCTGAAATAGATAAAGTAGAATGTAAATTTAAAATTTCAATATTTTGATTGGAAGTTACCGGATTAGAAGTAGAAAAATCATCATTAAATAAGAGAGATAATTTATATTTTCCTGGAAGAAGTGAATATCTCTTAACATCAAAAAAATCAGACCTTGTATTTTCATTTTTGATAGTTGATTTTAACTTATAAGTACGATTAATAATTATACTATCATTTTGACTAATAATTATAGAATAAGAAATATTTGACAAGAATTCAAGATTACTTTTTTGATAAACAACAGAATTTGCATCCACTTGAAATTTCAGTTCGATATATTCACCTGAAGATGGATCATAAAACACACTATAATCTGTATAAATCTTCAACTTATTATTCGTTTGAGAATAAAAAGAATTACTAAAAAAAAATAAAATAAAAAAAGATAAAACTTTCATATATAAATTTGAATATAAATATACTAAATAGTCTACAATTGCTCAAGTTTTAATAATTCATCTCTTAATCTTGCAGCTTCAATAAAATCTAAGTCTTTCGATGCTTTTAACATTTTATTTTTAAGCACCAAAATTTTATTTTCTAATTGTGCTTTGGATTGATATTCAAATTCAGGTTCAGCAGCCATTAAATCATTGTGTTTAGAAGTTGTATAATCCAAATGAATTTGTTCATCCGTTGTAGCTACTGAAGTAGTCTCCATTATACTATCCTTACTTTTATTAAGAGCAGTCGGCACTAATCCATGCTGTAAATTATACTCGATTTGCATAGCACGTCTTCGTTCTGTTTCGTCTATTGTTATCTCCATAGAACGCGTGATTTTATCTGCATACATAATAACTCTTCCATTAACATTACGTGCAGCTCGACCAACCGTTTGTACTAACGATCGTTGATCTCTAAGAAATCCCTCTTTATCGGCATCTAGTATTGCAACTAAAGAAACTTCAGGTAAATCAAGGCCCTCACGTAATAAATTAACTCCAATTAACACATCAAAAACTCCTAATCGTAATTGCCTTAATATTTCAACTCTTTCAATCGTATCAATATCACTATGAATATAGCGACAAGCTATTCCTATTTTATCTAAATATTTTTGAAGCTCCTCAGCCATACGTTTTGTTAGGGTTGTAACAAGTGTTCTCTCAGACAAAGAAATTCGTTTATGTATCTCTTCAATTAAATCATCCATTTGATTTAAACTAGGCCTTACTTCAATAACTGGATCTAATAAACCAGTTGGTCGAATTAACTGTTCTACAACTACACCTTCCGATTTTTCTAACTCATAATCAGCAGGAGTAGCAGAAACAAAAATAGTCTGAGAAACAATGGAATCAAACTCTTCAAATTTAAGAGGACGATTATCCATAGCTGCCTGCAAACGAAATCCATAATCTACTAAATTAATTTTACGTGCTCGATCTCCTCCATACATCGCTTTAATTTGAGGAATGGTTACATGACTTTCGTCTATTACCATTAGATAATCATTTGGAAAATAATCTAATAAACAAAATGGTCTTGTTCCAGGTTCACGTTGGTCAAAATAGCGAGAATAATTTTCGATTCCAGAACAATAACCCAATTCTCTAATCATTTCTAAATCATAGGAAACTCGTTCTTCTAGACGTTTACTCTCTTCCAATTTACCTTCTTTTTTGAATGATTCGACTTGTACTACCATGTCTAATTGAATTTGATCTATCGCTCGATGAATAGTAGCAGGACTAGAAACAAAAATATTTGCTGGATATAAGTTAATCTCTTCTAAACTCTCAATTTTTGATGTATTAAGAGGATCTATTGAATAAATATTTTCCAATTCATCTCCAAAAAAATCGAATCGAATAGCGTAATCAGCATAAGCAAGATAAACATCTATCGTATCACCTTTAACGCGAAAAGTTCCTCTTTTAAAATCATCGACAGATCTTGAATATAAATTTTCAACCAAACGCAGAAGAAATTTATTACGTGAATATTTTTCTCCTTTTTTTAGATACTGTATACTATTTTTAAACTCATTTGGATTTCCGATACCATACAAACAAGAAACAGAAGAAACAACAATAACATCTTTTCTACCTGATAATAAAGATGAAGTTGCTGATAATCTTAACTTTTCTAATTCATCATTGACAGCTAAATCTTTTTCGATGTAAGTTCCAGTTACAGGTAAATAAGCTTCAGGTTGATAATAATCGTAATAGGAAACAAAATATTCTAC
>CANGOA010000017.1 GCA_947455255.1 Flavobacteriia bacterium
ACCGAATGGAGATATGTCAATGGTTTATATAAATAAGACGGCAAAATTTTTACCTAATAATCCGATTTCAAATGATGAAATGGAAGATTATCTGGGTTTAATAAATAATGTTAAGTCAAAATCAAAAAATATTGTTTTACGAAGCAACAAAATTAAAAATAGATACTACGCAATTGATAAAGATGGTAATTCAACGCATTCTAATGCTAAATTAGTTTCTTTAGCAATAAATAATTTAGAATCCACCGATCATAATTTGAAAGATGTGGATTTATTGGTTTGTGGTACTTCTACACCCGACCAATTAATTCCTTCACATGCCATTATGGTGCACGGTGAAGTTCCTTTCTTAGGACCCGTAGAAGTTGTATCTCCATCTGGAGTTTGTTGTTCAGGTATGCACGCTCTAAAATATGCTTATCTGTCCATAAAATCAGGAGATAAAAAAAAGGCTATCACGAGTGGCTCTGAAAAGATTTCGAAATTACTCCGTTCTGAAAATTACCAAGAGGAAATTCAACGATTAGGAGAGTTAGAACAAAATCCCTATATCGCTTTTGAAAAAGATTTTTTACGTTGGATGCTTTCCGACGGTGCTGGTGTTTTTTTAATTGAAGATAAACCAAATACGAATGGGTTATCTTTAAGAATTGATTGGATTGAAGGTGTTTCATTTGCAAATGTTCAAGATCCTTGTATGTACATGGGGTGTGAGAAATTGGAAGATGGAACACTAAGAAGTTATATGGATATGTCATCCAATGAAATTGCAGAACAATCTATTTTTTCTGTGAAACAGGACGTTAAACAATTAGCTGAAAACATTGTACCTCTCGGGTTTATAAAATTAAAAGAATTATTAGAAGTTAAAGGGTTTGATATTAGTGAAATAGATTATTTCTTACCTCATTTATCAAGTTATTTTTTCGAACAAAAAATCTTTGATTATTTAGAAGAGAAAAATATGGGTGTACCAAAAGAAAAATGGTTTACCAATTTATCTTCTGTTGGAAATGTCGGTTCTGGATCCATTTATTTAATGATAGATGCTCTATTTAATTCTGAAAATTTAAAGAAAGGGCAAACTATATTGGTACTTGTACCTGAAAGTGCTCGTTTTTCATATTCTTATTGTCATTTAACAGTTTGTTAATGAAAAAAAATGATATCCCACAAGATGATAGTGCTTTAGCTGATATTTCACGTGAAATTTGTTATGCTCAAAATGAATCAGGCGAATATGAAACTGGTTTAAGTAAAGGTTGGGAAGTAAAAAAAGCTGCATTAGATTTAGCTTGGGAGGATGTACATGATAGAATTGCACTTGCAAAAAAACAAGTTTTAAATGGCGAAAAAAGTCCTGTTTACTTCTACATGGAGTTAAAATTAATGGATGTTCAAATTTTAGCTGGATATACTGGCTTTTATAAATGGACTATAAAAAGACATTTTAAACCTAGCGTCTTTGCTAAATTGCCTGTAGTTAAATTAGAAGTCTATGCAAAAATATTTGATATTACAGTAGATGAATTAAAGAATGTTCAGTGAGTAAATACAATCATATTCAATCAGCACACTGTGAAAATGGAGTTACAACCGGTTTGTTACAACACCATGGAGTGAATTTTATGACTGAACCATTAGCTTTTGGAATTGGATCAGGACTTTTTTATATACACATACCTTTTTTAAAAATTAATAATGGTCCTGCAATTGCTTTTAGAACAATGCCAGGAGCGATTTTTAGTAGAACGTGTAAGTCATTAGGAATAAAAATTAAAAGAGTTAAATTTAAAGATTCTGCAACCGCTCAGAAGTTTTTAGATGAGAAGATTCAGAACAACACCCCAGTAGGTTGTCAGGTAGGCGTTTTTCATCTAACATATTTCCCCAAAGAATATCGTTTTCATTTTAATGCGCATAATTTAATTGTATTTGATAAAAAAGAGGACGAATATGTAGTTAGTGATCCTGTGATGGAGAATATTACACAAATTTCTTCGTATGATTTGGACCGAGCTCGCTTTGCAAAAGGTCCTTTGGCTCCAAAAGGTCACATTTATTTTCCTGAAGGAAATATTGATGTATCAAAAGAAATACTCAAAAAAGCAATTATCAAAGGCATTAATAGAAATGTAAGAGATATGCTCTATATACCTGGTAATATTGCAGGTGTGAAAGGGATTAAATTTACATCTAAAAAAATCCGTTCTTGGAAGGATAAATTAGGTGTTAAAACTGCTAGTTTATACCTAGGACAAATTGTTAGAATGCAAGAAGAAATAGGTACTGGCGGAGGAGGTTTTAGATTTATTTATGCAGCATTTTTACAACAAGCAGCAGAAATTTTAGAAGATAAAAGACTGTTAGAAGCATCAAATTTAATGTCTAAATCAGGAGACCTCTGGAGAATGTCCGCCATGAAAATGGCAAGTATTTTTAAAGGTAGAAATCAAGATCAAAAGGCATTTGATGTAATTGCCGATTTGTATTTGGAAATTTATAAAACTGAAAAAGCAGCGTTTACATTGCTTAAGAAATTAAAATTATCTTGAAAATAGATTTTTCACATATTTCTATTGATGCTGTATCTAAACAGTATATTCCCAACCTAAGTTTTAGTTTAGAAGACTTTAACTTACGTATAAATGCAAATTCTAAATTTGGTATTCTTGGTCCGAATGGAGCAGGAAAGACTACATTAATTTCCATTCTTACTGGTTTATTAGAGCCATCCTCGGGTAAAGTTGATTATGTATTGAAAAATGGAAACTTACTTGAAGGAATAAAACTGAAACAATCGATTGGTTTTGTACCACAAGATTTTGCTTTTTATCCAGAATTAACTCCAGTTCAAAACTTACATTATTTTGGAGCTTTATCAGGATTAAACAAAGCGCAAATTAAAACTAGAACCGAATTCACGTTAGAAGCCCTCGGATTGACTGCTGTTGCAAAAAAGAAAGCACATACTTTTTCGGGTGGAATGAAAAGAAGATTGAATTTGGCGATAGGAATTATCCATGAACCTGCTATTTTGTTTTTAGATGAACCAACTGTTGGGGTGGATGTTCAAAGTAAGTTTGCGATTCTTCAATTACTCGATAAAATTAATTCTGAGGGTACAACTATTATTTATACTTCGCATCACTTAACGGAAGCACAAGATTTCTGTTCAGACATTGCAATGATTGATAAAGGTAAGTTGATTTGTACGAACGAAACCCTTCGTTTGTTAGAAGAGTATCAAGCTACTCATTTGGAAGATTTATTTATAAAATTAACGGGTCAAGCACTAAGAGATTAATATGTTTAAATTAAGAGCTTCCATACTAAAAGAATTGCAATTACTATACAGCGATAAGGTTGGATTGATGTTGCTTTTTGGAATGCCAATAATATTAGTTTTCATTATTACCATCGTTCAAGATAGTGCCTATAAAATGGTTAATGAGAATAAAATTTCATTGATTGTTGTAAATGAGGATAAAGGAAATCAAAGTGCTGAATTAATAAAACTGATTAAAACCTCAGGCCTGTTTACAATAACTGAAGGCAAAGCTTCTGCAATTTCATCGATTAAAGATGAAATGATGAAAAATAAGATATTAACTGGGTTGTTGATCCCAAAAGGTTTTTCTAATGATAGTGAAAAAAAAGCATCTTTAATTAGTAATAAAATGCTTTCTGAATTAGGATTAATACAACAAAAAAATAATCCTCAAAAATTAAAAAATAATGGTTTGAAATTTTATCATGATCCTATTTTAACCTCGAATTATTGTCAATCCATGGAGGGTATGTTTAGTTCCTATGTTTCCATTATTGAAAATAAGTTGATGATAAAATCAATCTATAAAGAAATAGGAGTCGAAGATAAATCTCAAGATTTTCAGAAAAACATGAAGGAAAATCAGACTAAAATAATTTCGCTAGTTGCAACAAAATCAGATGAAAAAAAACTGCCAAATTCTTCACAACATAACGTTCCTGCATGGACCATTTTTGCAATGTTTTTTATGGTAACTTCATTGGGTGGTAATGTTGCCAAAGAAAAAGTAAGTGGTAGTTTCATGCGTTTAAAGACATTACCTACTAGCTTTTTTATGATGTTATTTAGTAAAATGTTGGTTTACTTGTTAGTAGCTTTTCTCCAAATTTTAGTGATTTTTTCTATAGGTGTATTTATTTTTCCCTATATTAATTTGCCTAGATTAAACATTCCAACTGCAATTTTACCAATGTTGATTGTTGTACTTTTAACTGGATTATCAGCGGTTAGTTATGCGCTCGTTGTAGGTATACTTTCTAAAACACAAGAACAAGCCAATGGCTTTGGAGCGATTTCAATTATTATATTTGCAGCAATAGGTGGAATATGGGTTCCAACGTTTGTTATGCCTGAATATTTACAAATTATTAGTAAAATATCACCGTTAAATTGGTGTTTAGAAGGTTTTTATGCGTTGTTTTTAAGACAAGGAAGTTGGAGTGAATTACTTCCAATAATTTGTTTTTTAACGCTTTTCATCCTACTATGCCAAGCGATTGTTGTAGTTCGTTTAAAATCAATTAAATTACTTTAAAAAATAAAATATGGAATTAGAAGATTTAAAATCTCGTTTGAAATTACAAGTGATTGAATATTTAAATTTGATCGATATTAAACCTGAAGATATTAAAGACGACGAACCATTTTTCGGTGGTAGTTTGGATTTAGATTCTATTGACTCCTTAGAGTTGGTTGTTCTTTTAGAGCGTGAGTATGGAATCAAAATTGAAAACCCACAAGAAGGTAGAAAAGTGATGATTGATATCAATCATATGGCTGAATATATACTTGCGAATAAAAAATAGTTAAATTGTTCTATGAAAGTTTTTGTTACAGGTTTTGGTATTATTTCGGCAATTGGTAACAATGTGACTAAAAACTTATCTAGTCTGATTGAAAACAAAACTGGAATTGATAAGGCTCGATTTTTTGAATCAAAGTTTGTAGACGATTTTTATTTTGGTGAAGTTAAACTCTCAATAGATCAACTTTGTGAGTTGACTAACCATCATGATCTACATGGTTTTACAAAAACAGATTTATTTGCTTTTATTGCTTTTGAGGAAGCAATAAAGATGGCTAACTTATCGCAGATCGAACTTTCTTCTGTAGACACAGCATTAATATCTTCAAGTACTGTTGGAGGAATGGCTGAAACAGATGATTTGTATAAGGATGCAAATTTACTTACAACAGGCACGGAGCATTTGTATTCTTACGGTAGTGGTGTACATACAACTAGATTAGCAACTCAATTTGGAATTTTAGGATTTTCGGATACGATTAATACAGCTTGTTCATCTTCTGCAAATGCAATCATGTTAGGTGCGAAGCTTATCAAGTATGGAAAGGCAAAACGGGTAATTGTAGGAGGAGCAGATAGTATTTCCAAGTTTACAATTAATGGATTTAATTCCTTACAAATTTTATCAAAATCCAAATGCCAACCATTTTCTAATGATAGAGATGGTTTAAATTTAGGTGAGGGTGCTGGTTACATAGTGTTAGAGTCTTCTGAAATTGTAGGTGATAAACCAAAATATGCTGAAATTCTTGGCTATGGTAATTCTAATGATGCTTTTCACCCAACTGCTCTTTCAGAAGAAGCGCTCGGAGTTAGTTTAGCAATGGATAGGGCTATAAATAATGCAAAATTAGCACCAGAAAACATAGATTATGTAAATGCACATGGAACAGCAACAGGGAATAATGATCAAGTGGAATTAATAGGTTTGTCAAAAATATTTGGGACTATACCGAATTATAATTCTACTAAATCATATACTGGACATACCTTAGCAGCAGCAGGTGTTATTGAAGCAATATATTCCATTTTATCCATCAATTCTAATACGCTTTTTAAAAGTTTAAATTGTTCTTCGCCCATTCTAACAGATAATCCGCCGATTAATAAAAATATTGCAAATACAAACGTAAATTATGTACTTTCGAATTCTTTTGGTTTTGGAGGAAATTGTACATCATTAGTTATCTCAAAAGTGTAAGCAATGTATATTAAAGATTTGTGTTATATCTCTTGTCAAACTACGTTTGATTCATCTTTTTTTGAAACAGATTCTATAGATGCGAATGCAATTTTTGTATCTGCAAAAGAACCTGATTATACACCATACATACCCAAAAGTTTATTACGAAGAATGGGGAAAGGTGTTAGAATGGGAATTGGTTCTGGTATGCATTTGTTAAATAAACACACTAATATTTCTGGAATTATCTTAGGGACTGCAAATGGTGGGTTAGAAGATTGTATTAAATTTTTGAACCAAATTGTAGATTATAACGAAGGAACACTTACTCCAACAAATTTTGTTCAAAGTACGCCAAATGCGGTTGCGGCAAATTTAGCTTTGATGACAAGTAATACATGTTACAATAACACTCATGTAAACAGTGGGTTAGCTTTTGAGTCAGCGTTAATAGATGCTATGCTAACATTGAATGAAGTGGAGGGAGATATTTTAGTTGGTTCCTTAGAAGAGGTTACTCAGGCAAATATCAACATTGATAAATTAAAAGGTTGGGTAGTTGATACTGAAACCCGTCTGTTACATTTAGTAAACGGTAACACTTCAGGCTCCTTAATTGGAGAAGGAGCAGGTATGTTTGTTGTGAGTCATGACAAACAACAAGCACTTGTTGAAGTTGTAGATATTCATACGGTCACAACCGAAGATATTAACTCAGTTTGGAAGGTTTACGAATCATTTTTGAAAAATAATACCATTGAAGAAAAAAATGTTGCATTTATACTTGGAAGGAATGGAGATGAGAAACACAATATAAATTACAATGCGTTTGAACAACAATTTGTAAAAGGAAATTCTATTTATACGTATAAGAACCTATGCGGAGAATTTCCAACTTCTATTTCTTTTGGACTTTGGTTGAGTGTTCATTTACTTAATAAAAAAATTAAAAAAGAATCAATTTATAAGGATGTCAGTATGGACATCAAACAAATTATTATTTATAATCAAACCTATAATAATCAACATAGTTTCCTATTAGTTAAGGAGGTATTATGAAATTTTCTTGAAAATCATTACCTTCGCGACTTATACCTAAATATACGTTGACGAAAATAAAATACAAGATATGAATTTGCAAAATTTAGCAGAGTATACTTTTAATAAGAAAACTATCTCCATTGATTTACCTATCAAAGAAAAAATAGAATCTTCATTTAGTTTTCTTACAGAATTTTCAAACGATAAAATTATTTATGGTATCAATACTGGTTTTGGACCAATGGCTCAGTTTAAAATTGATGACACAAAATTAAATGAGCTTCAATATAATTTGATTCGCAGTCATTCCACTGGTATGGGTATGCCTTTAGAGGAGGAATATGCTAGAGCTGTAATTGTTGCTCGATTAAATAATTTTCTGCAAGCAAATTCTGGTGTTAGCTTTGGTGTTGTAGAAAAATTAGTGGAATTTTTAAACAATAATATCGTTCCTGAAATTTACGAACATGGAGGTGTAGGAGCAAGTGGAGATTTAGTTCAATTAGCTCATCTTGCATTAAATTTAATTGGTGAGGGATTTGTTTCCTATAAAGGGGAAAGAAGACCTACAATGGAAGTATTAAACAGCTTAAATATTAAACCATTAGATATTAAACTTAGAGATGGTTTAGGTTTGATGAATGGTACGTCATGTATGACTGGAATTGGAGCTGTTAATTTATTTTATTCGGAAAGATTATTGAATTGGGGAGTTGTGTCTTCCTCTATTATTAATGAAATTGTAGAAGCATACGATGATTCTTTTTCGTTTGAATTGAATAATGTAAAAAAACACAAAGGTCAATTGAAAATTGCTGAAGAAATGAGAAGTTTCCTTTCCGATAGTGATTTAATTAAAAAGAGAGAAGAATTGTATAACGATTCTGAAGCTCTAGACACTGTTAAATTTGAGAAAAAAATACAGGAATATTATTCGATACGTTGCGTACCTCAAATTTTAGGTCCTGTTAAAGATACTATTGAATTTTCAAAAGAAGTAATTGAAAATGAATTGAATTCAACGAATGATAATCCAATTGTAAGTGTAGAGCATCAAAATGTGTTACATGGTGGAAATTTTCATGGGGATTATATTTCATTAGAAATGGACAAATTAAAAATTGTAGTTACTAAACTGACAATGTTAGCTGAAAGACAATTGAACTTTTTGTTGAATTCTAAGTTAAACGAGCAATTTCCTTCTTTCTTGAATGCAAAAACACTTGGATTTAATTTTGGTATTCAAGGTTTACAATTTCCAGCAACTTCTACAACTGCTGAAAGTCAAATGCTTTCAAATCCGATGTATGTGCATAGTATTCCAAACAATAATGACAATCAAGATATTGTTAGTATGGGAACAAATAGTGCATTAATTGCGAAGAAAGTAATTGATAATGGTTTTCAAGTAATGGCTATACATATGATTGCAGTTTGTCAAGCTATTGACTTATTATCAGAGGAACAAAAAAATAAATTGTCCTCTAAAACGAAAGAGACATACAAGTTGATTCGCAGTCAGTTTAAATTTATTGAAAATGATCTGCCTCAATTTGAAAATATAAAACAAGTTATTTCTTTATTAAAAAATAATTCAATCGCCCTATGAAGTGTGCATTAGTTACAGGTTCTTCTAGAGGAATAGGAAGAGCTATTGCTGTACAATTAGCAAAAGATGAAAAGTTATATATACTAATCAATTATTCTTCAAATACTGCTGCTGCAGAAGAAACTTTACGTTTAGTTCGTGAAGCTGGGAGTGATGGAGAATTGTTAAAATTTAATGTTGAAACTTCTTCTGAAGTAAATGAAGCAATAAACACTTGGAGAACAAATAATCCAGAGAAAGAAATTACTGTTCTCGTAAATAATGCTGGAGTAACGAAAGATAATTTATTTCCATGGGTAACTGAAGAGGATTGGGATAAAGTGATGAATATCTCAGTAAAGGGAATGTATAACTGTACACAAGCAATCATTTCTAAAATGCTTCGTGCTAGGTCAGGAAGAATTGTGAATGTTGCTTCTTTGTCTGGATTAAAAGGTGTTCCCGGTCAAACAAATTATTCTGCTGCTAAAGGTGCAATGATCGCTGCAACAAAAGCGTTATCTCAAGAAGTAGCAAAACGAAATATTACAGTGAATGCTGTAGCTCCTGGATTCATTGCTTCGGATATGACAAGTGAATTGAATGAAGAAGAATTAAAAAAAATGGTGCCAGCTAATCGCTTTGGAAAAGCAGAAGAAGTTGCCCATTTAGTTAGTTTCTTGGTTTCAAATAAGGCTTCTTATATAACTGGTGAGGTAATTAACATTAACGGAGGTATTTATTCTTAAACCATGGAGAAAAGAGTTGTTATAACAGGTATTGGTTTATATTCTTGTATTGGAGAGAATAAAGTAGAAGTGTTAGATTCTTTGAGAGTTGGACGTAGTGGAATCATTTATGATACTCCTCGTAAAGAATTTGGATACCGTTCTTGTTTAACTGGTATGGTGAAAGATCCAGACTTAAAGCCATTTTTATCAAGACGCGAACGCATTGGAATGCATCAACCTGCAATGTATGCTTATATGTCTACGAGAGAAGCGTTGGAACAGGCTAAATTGGATGTTGATTTTCTAGATAAAAATGAAACAGGAATTATTTTCGGAAATGATAGTACAGCAGGAGCTGTTATTGAAACTATAGATAAAGTTAGAGAAAGAAAAGATACTACACTTATAGGTAGTGGTGATATTTTTCAAAATATGAATTGTACGGTGAATATGAACCTATCCACAATTTATAAATTGAAGGGGATCAATTTGACGTTAAGTGCAGCTTGTGCTTCAGGTTCACATGCAATCGGAATGGGATATTTGTTAATTAAACAAGGACTACAAGAAAGGGTGATTTGTGGTGGAGCGCAAGAAATCAATCAATATGCTATGGGAAGTTTTGACGGGTTAGGAGCGTTTTCTATTCGACAAGATGAGCCAACAAAAGCATCTCGACCATTTGATAAAGATCGCGATGGTTTGGTTCCTTCAGGAGGAGCTGCAACTGTAATCATTGAATCTTTAGAATCTGCTTTACGAAGAGGAGCTCCAATTTTAGGAGAAATTGTAGGTTATGGTTTTTCATCCAATGGTGACCATATTTCTAATCCTAATTTTGATGGTCAATATAGATCATTAAATATGGCTATCAAACAAGCTAACATTGATCCAAAAGTAGTGGACTATGTAAATGCTCATGCAACATCTACGCCAATCGGTGATTCGATGGAAGCTCAGGCAATTTTTGGTGTATTTGGTTCTGAAGTAGCTGTAAGTTCTACTAAAAGTATGACTGGTCATGAGTGTTGGATGGCTGGAGCTAGCGAAATTGCTTATTCTCTTCTGATGATGGAAAATGATTTTATTGCTCCGAATATTAATTTTGAAAATCCGGATGAGGATTCTAAAAAGATCAACATAATTTCAGAAATGAAAGAACAAAAAATTGATTGTTTCCTATCAAATTCATTTGGATTTGGAGGAACAAATTCGTCGTTAATTATTAAAAAATATAATAAATAATCAAAATGAATAGAGATCAAATTATTGAAACTACCAAACGTTTTTTATCAGAAGAATTTGAAGTGAGTACGGATGTAATTATACCTGAAAACAATTTGCAACAAACTTTAGATTTAGATAGTTTAGATTATGTAGATTTAGTTGTGGTAATAGAAGAAAACTTTGGTTTTAAACCAACTGCTGATGATTTTAAAACGGTTGCTACTTTTGAAGATTTTTACCAACTAGTTGAACAAAAATTGGCTGAATTGGCATAAAAATGAGTGAGAAATGGGATGGTAAGACAAGGGGTTCTTTACTAGGATATAAATTTTTTATATTTTGTATTAGAACTTTAGGAGTGAAATTATCCTATTTCTTCTGTTTTTTTGTTGCAATCTATTTTGTTTTTTTTGCTAAAAAGCAACGTATCGCTTTAGTTAATTTTTTTAAAGTTGGATTTAAAAAATCAAGTATTAAAGCTAATAGCATGGCGTTTGTTACATTTTTTAAATTTGGACAAACCCTTATTGATAGAATTGCTTTAGTGACCACAAGAGCTAAACAATATACTTTTGAATTTAATAATGAAAAAGTGTTGTTAGAAATGTTATCCCAAAATAAAGGTGGGGTGTTGATTTCAGGACATGTTGGGAATTGGGAAAATGCAGGTAATCTAATTAGAGAAAGAATAACTGCGAAAATAAATGTGGTAATGTTAGATGCAGAAGTGGAGAAAATAAAATCCTATCTTCAAATGCAAACTGGAGGACCAAAATTTAATATTATTCCAATTAAAGATGATTTATCACATATTATTTTAATTCATCAAGCACTTAAGAGAAATGAATTTATTGCAATTCACGCAGATAGAATTAATGAGGTTTCAAAAAATATTGAATTAGATTTTTTAGGACAAAAAACTAAGTTTCCTGTAGGACCATTTGTAATAGCTCATAAATTTAAAGTTCCAATAACGTTTGTTTTTGCAGTTAAAACAAGTGCTTCTCATTACAAATTAAGTGCAACTGATCCAATTTACGCATCCACTTCAGAATTGGAAGTTGCAGAGAAATATGTAAGATGTCTAGAAGAAAAAGTAAAAAATACACCTACTCAATGGTTTAATTTTTACGAATATTTTGAAGCGCAGTCTTAACTTTATAGCTTTGTAATATTTAGGAAATAATTTATTAGTGCAATAAAAATGAAAATAGAGAAAGCAAATATTAAAAAATACATACCGCAAAGAGAACCATTTATAATGATTGATTCTTTGAAAGATGCTTCTGATGAAGGATTTGCAAGTGAATTTGAAATTGTAGAAACAAATTGTTTATTAATAAATAATGTTTTGTCAGAATCAGCTTTGGTAGAAAATATTGCTCAAACTTGTGCCGCAGGCTTTGGATACTTAAATAGTTTACTAGAAGATGCTGAACCAAGGTTAGGTTTTATTGGCGCCGTTACAAAATTAAGTAACTTTCAATCAGCGCATGTAAATCAAAAAATTAATACGACAGTTAGTATATTAAATACATTTGAAAATATCCATTTGATTCAAGGAACTTGCTTTGCGGATGAGGTGAAACTTCTAGAATGTCAAATGAAAATTGTATTAGCATGAAAAAATTAAGTGCTGAGATTGATTTAAAAGTAAGATTCAGCGAAACTGATGCAATGGGTGTTGTTTGGCATGGAAATTATCTGAAGTTTTTCGAAGATGCTAGAGAGTATTTTGGGGAGTTTTATAAAATGGAATACCTTGACATGTATAATAATGGGTATTTTACACCATTAGTTAAAACCGAAATAAACCATAAAGCGGTTGTGTATTATGGTCAAGCTGTTCGTGTTAAAGCAACTCTTACACAATGTGCTGCAGCTAAGATTATTTTTGATTATGAAGTAATTAATTTGACAACTAATGAAATTGCTGCTACAGGTAAAACAATTCAAATTTTTATGTCCGAAAAGACAAGAACTTTAGAATTGATCAAACCTCCCTTTTATGAAGCTTGGGAAAATCAACAGGTATGGACACAAATTTAAAAAATGTATATCTATCTTATGGTGCTTTAGTAACGCCACTTGGAAATACTGTTGAAGAAAATTTTGCTGCGTTACAAGAAGGAAAATCGGGTATAAAAAAATATACTAATTCTGGTTTCACTAATGAGAATTGGCCATTAGCTAAAATTGAACAAATATCTGAAAATCGATTTGATACATTACTAAGGGCTTCATTTATAGAGTTAAATCAAAAAGTTCCAAGAACTATTATAAATTCGTCAAATACATTAGTGATAATCAGTACAACAAAAGCCAATATTGATGTTTTTCCGAACGACACATTTGAAAGTGGAATTGAAATTTTAAAAAATGAATTAGGGGTTGTTAATGAACCAATTATAGTTTCAAATGCATGTATATCTGGTGTTGTAGCCATAAATTTAGCAGCTGATTATATTCGATCCGAAAAATTTAAAGACGTTATTGTTATTGGGATCGATGTTATTTCAGATTTTGTTGTTTATGGTTTTCAATCGTTATACGCTATAAGTGAACAAGCTGCAAAACCTTTTGATAAAGAGCGAACAGGGATAACTTTAGGTGAAGGAGTGGCAATTGTTTTATTGTCTTCTGAAAAAAGAAATTCAGAATTTTCTGTAAAGTATCTAAATGGTTCTTCTTCAAACGATGCTAATCATATTTCAGGACCATCTCGAACAGGAGAAGGACTGGTTCGTTCAATTCAAAAAACATTAGTGCGTTCACATATAAATAAAGATCAAATAGATTTCATTTCTGCACATGGTACAGGAACTATTTATAATGATGAGATGGAAAGTATCGCATTTGACCGTTTGACTTTAAATTCGAAGCCAATAAATAGTCTTAAGGGATATTTTGGACATACATTAGGTGCTGCAGGTGTTATTGAAACAATTGTTTGTCTGTTATCGATGGAGCATAATCTTATTTTTAAAAGTTTGGGTTATTCGTCTATAGGGACATCAAAAATTCTGAATTTAATAACTGATACTAGCCAGACACAAGTTAATATAGTACTTAAAACAGCATCTGGATTTGGAGGTGGAAATGCGTCCTTAATTTTAATAAAAGATTAATATGAAGGTAGTAGTTACATGTTCTATATTTCCAAATAAAATAGTTGTTAACGGAAAGCAATTACTTAGTATTCCCTCGAATGAGGCAGATTGGAAAAAATGGGTGTATAGTTCGTTGAACATAGAATATCCAAAATTTCACAAAATGGATAGCCTTGCAAAATTAGCCTTTTTAGGAATTAGTGTATTGGAACAAGAAATTGATTTTTCTACTTACAAAGATGAAGAAGTAGGATTAATTTTTGCAAACAAGAGTTCTAGCTATTCTTCAGATAATAAGCATTTTATCAATTATACGCAGAAGAAAATGGTTAGTCCGAGCGATTTTGTATATACATTACCAAATATATTAACTGGTGAAATTGCA
Source organism: Flavobacteriia bacterium (assembly GCA_947455255.1). Lineage (GTDB taxonomy): Bacteria > Bacteroidota > Bacteroidia > Flavobacteriales_D > Crocinitomicaceae > CANHVK01. Next base: position 14,122 of record CANGOA010000017.1, read on the forward strand.
ATATTCAAAAAATGGTATGGCGAAAACGTTTTTTTTATCCACAAACAATTTGACATTGAATTTTTTATCGAACAAGTAGAGTTTCTGTTTAATAAAGGTATAAAAGCGTGTTTGTGTGGTTGGATAGAAAGCAACGATAAAAGTGAGCAAGCTTCTTTATTTTTAATTGAAAATGTGGACGGAGTATTGCTAAAAGAAGAAATATTAAAAGAATTAATTATTAATAAAATAGATTGAAAATGAGTGAATTAAAAGAGCAATTAAAAGCGCAAATTATTGAGCAGTTAAATTTAGAGAATTTAACTCCAGCAGATATTAAAAATGACATGCCTTTGTTTGGTGAAGAACTAGGTTTGGATTCTATTGATGCTTTAGAATTTATTGTTTTGCTTGAACAGAATTACGGTTTAAAAATCACGAATCCAAGTGAAGGAAAAGATATCTTTTTCTCTGTTGATAGTTTAGCTGCTTTTATCGAAAAAAACAAAGCATAAATATGCAAATTTTCATTACTGGATATGGTGTGATTTCTTCTATTGGTTTAAACGTAGAAGAAAATTATAATTCCTTAAAAAATAGTAAATCGGGTATTAAACTTACTGAGAGTACTGTTTTTAAAAATTATAAAGTTGCTAATATTCAATATTCTAATGAAGAATTAGCTACTATGTTTAAACTACAAACTAAGGGTTCAAGAACAGCTATTTTAGGAATGATTGCTGCAAAAGAGGCTTTTAAAGATCATGAACTTTCTTCAGAAATTCGTACTGGTTTAATCTCTGGAACATCTGTGGGTGGTATGGATTTAACGGAGAATCTTTATAAGGATTATTTAAAAGGAAATTTAAGAGCTGATGAATATAAACACCATCCAAGTGGAGTTTCTACGATTGAAATTGCTAAAGAATTAGGATTAGAGGATTGTTTTTTAAATACAATATCTACAGCCTGTTCTTCGGCTGCAAATGCGATTATGCAAGGTGCTAGATTAATCAAAAATAATGTGTTGGATCGTGTGATAGTTGGAGGGACAGATGCATTAACGGAATTTACATTTAATGGGTTTCGCTCATTGATGATCTTTGACGAAGAATGGTGCAGACCATTTGATAATACGCGTAATGGCCTAAATTTAGGTGAAGGAGCTGGATATATTGTTTTGGAGTCAGAGAAGTCACTAAAACTATCGAAAAGTAAAGCAATAGGTGTATTGTCTGGTTGGAATAGTTCTTCCGATGCATACCATCAAACTGCATCATCACCAGAAGGATATGGAGCGATTTTATCTATGACAGGGGCTATAGAAATGTCTGGTCTTGGAATAAATGAAATTAATTATGTGAATGCGCATGGTACATCAACACCTAATAATGATTTATCCGAGTCTCATGCGTTAAAAACAGTTTTTGAAAACGATGTTCCACCATTTAGTTCGACAAAGTCTTATACAGGACATACGCTTGCAGCTTCTGGTGGGATTGAAGCTGTTTTTGCATTACTAGCGATTAATAATGGTGTACTTTATCCTAATTTAAATTTCTCTGAGGTTATAACCGAAACTCAATTAACTCCTCAATTATTATTCGAGGAAAACAAGATCATAAAACATGTTCTTTCCAACTCGTTTGGTTTTGGAGGTAATAATTCATCAATATTAATAAGTGGTTTAAACTAATGTATTATATACACGCGATATCATCCATCTCTCATCAACAAACATTTGATTTGGAGTTTATTCATAATGATTTACAGAAATTAACACCTGAAAGTCCATTATTAGTTCCTGAATTTATAGATATATTACCACCTACAGCTTTAAGAAGACTAAGTGCTATATTGAAAATTAGTTTGACAACAGCTTTGAAGTGTTTAAATGAATCAGCATTTGATGGAATTGTTGTTGGAACAGGATTAGGTTGTTTACAAGACACTGAAAAATTTCTAGTAACAATTAATAACACTACCAGTGATGTATTATCTCCAACTGCATTTATACAGTCTACTCATAATACAATTGGAGGTCAAATATCTCTATTTTTAAAAAATCATGCGTATAATATGACGCATACACAAAATGCTCTTTCGTTTGAAATTTCACTTTTAGACGGAATAACGTTATTGAATGAAGGGAAAAATAACATTTTGGTTGGTGCTGCGGATGAAAAAATACCGTTTTTAGAATTGTTGAATGAAGATTTAATTAAAACAGATTATCCTTTTACGAGTATAGCAACTTTCTTTAATTTGAAAAAAGAAAAATCTGATCGAAATGTATTAGTGAAAGATGTTCTTGTTTTAGCAAATTCTAAAAAAGATATCAATGAAGTAATTTTGCGGTTTTTAGAAAAAAATCAATGTGATCCAACGAATTTAACAAAAGTATACCATTCGGATTTAGAAATCTCTTTGTCTACCGAAAAAGTAAACTACTTAGATTTTACAGGATATAATTATGCAGCTTCTGCTTTAGCGTTTCATATTGGTGTCAGTGAATTATCTGAAATACCAGGAACAATATTGATTGTGAATTCTTTGGTAAAAAAAGATTTAGGTCTTATTCTGATTGAAAGATGTTAAAGCATTATCTTAATATTTTATTATTTATTCTTAATTGTAGCGTTTCTTTTTATTTATTTAAAGAGTCCAATTTTTTCTATTATGCCTTAGCAATTTCAATTTTCATTTTTGTTGTTATCCTTAGTTGTGGGGTATTATTTTTAAAATTTAATTACTTTTTGACAGCAACAACTTCATTAAAAAATGGGTATTGTTTATTGACTTTTGATGATGGACCAGATCCAATATATACGCCTCAAATATTAAAGGTTTTACGCGAAGAGAATATTAAAGCTTTGTTTTTTATTATTGGAAAAAAAGCACTTGAAAATCCTGCGTTGGTCAAACAAATTCAAGCAGAAGGTCATTTGATTGGAAATCATACATTTAATCATAATATCTTTTTGTCTTTATTGCCTAAAAAACAGATCTTGAAAGAGATACATGAAGGTGATGAAGCTATTCAATCTATTATTAATCAGTCTACGATGTATTTTAGGCCACCGATAGGTTACACAAATCCTAATTACGCTAGAGTACTTAAGAAGCTAAATTTAAATACGATCGGTTGGAGTTTAAGAAGTTATGATACAGTCTATAAACAAGAGTCAAAATTGATTCATCGATTAATTAACGCGATTAAGAAAAATGATATCGTGTTATTTCATGACAACTTAGAGATTACCAATAATATTCTTCCGACTTTCATTCGATTAGCAAAAGAGAAAGATATTATCTTTGTGCCACTTTCCTATAATGAAAATGTTTTCAATGATTAGATTATTATTAATATCAAGTCTGTTTTTTTCTTTTATATCAATCAGTGATGGATATACACTAGTGAAAGATAGTTCTATTTGCTCGCGTAAAATTTTGGAAAAGTCTACATTAACTAATACATTATCCGCAAATTTTTCGGAACGAAAGATATCGAGTCTATATAATACTCCAAAGACAGCAAAGGGTAAATTATTTTTTAAAAAAAATGATAAGATTCGTTGGGAACATTTTGACCCTAATCATCAGGTTATCCTAATAAATGGTAAAAAAATTAAGTACCAAGAGAATCATAAAGAGATCAAGAATACAACCTCTACAATGGTGGTAAAGAAAATTCAAAAACTCATGCTCAACTTGATTAATGGAAATTTTTTAGCACAAAAGGAATTTTTGATTAATTATTATGAGAACAATCAAAATTACAAATTGATTTTAAAGCCTTTAAATAAAAAAATAGGACGATATTTATCTGAAGTAGATTTAATTTTTGATAAAAATTCATTGGAATTAAAAGAAATGGAATTGTGTGAAAATGAGACAGAAAAAGTCGAATACACCTTTTCTAATATTCAAATAAATAAATCAATCGACGATTCAAATTTTTCAAATTTTTAAGTATGTTAGAAAATTCATTTTATTCTATTGTAGATAAGCAAGTTAACAATCAAGATGTAGTTTACACAATTGATTTAAATGCGAATCATGAAATATTTAAAGGACATTTCCCTGATAATCCTGTAACACCAGGTGTTATTCAAATGGAAATAGTGAAAGAATTAGTTTCTGATTTCACTGAAAAATCAGTAAATCTTGTAAGCATGAGTAATTGTAAATTTTTAGCGATTTTAAATCCTAATGAATCACCAAAAATTGATGTTCAACTGTCCTTAACTATAACTGAAGATGCTTCAATTAAAGTGAATGCAGTATTTAAAAATGATGCAACTTCATTTTTGAAAATGAGTGCTGTTTATTCTGTTAATTAATCTCTTGTTTTTTTCTGAAAAGTTTGAATAATAAAAAACTTATAGCAAAGCCAATTAGTCCTGAAATAGCAGCAAAAATGATTGCTCCAACGATATAGAGAATTGAATTTGTTTTTATATCATCCATGGTAAATGCAAGAAGTTGTTGATGGTTGATTTCCCCTTGTATAAATAATTGACCAAACAAAAAACTTCCATACAGTACAAAAGGTATAAATGGCGGGATTGAAATATTTGCCGCAGTAATGAATAACACTTTATTCATTCTAAACAAAACTGATAGTGGTATCCCAACTAATAATTGGAATCCCCATATTGGAAAAATCCCCATAAAAAATCCAAATCCAATAGAAAGTGATTTTGTTAAATTGCTTTCATCTGATTTAATAGCTTCTTTTTTTATCGCAATTAGTGTGTTTTTAGAGAATAATTTCTTTGGAAAAAAATAGAGTAGGGCACCAACTACTAAAAATGTATTTAATACACTTATTCTAAAAAAATCTCTTCCTGGTCTGAAATGAGAAACACGCTCTTCCTTATCATAAAGTACATTAATTGGAATGGATGTAAACCCTATATTTTCCCACGCATATCGAACAATGATTTCAATTTCAAACTCAAATTTTGTGGTTATTAAATTCATTTTTTTTAGAGGTTCTAGAGGATAGAGACGAAATCCAGTTTGAGTATCCGGTAAATCTATTAAGGTTTCTATTTTGAACCAAAAATTTGAAAATTTGTTTCCAAAAGAACTTTTTCCAGGAACACTCTCTTGGTTCATGTTTCGGCTTCCCATAATTACATGATTGGGAAATTCCAAATTTGTTTGAATAAAATTTGGAATATCTTCAGGAAAATGTTGGCCATCGGAATCAATTGTAATTGCGTTTTTATATCCTAATTCTAAAGCCTTACGCAAGGCTCTATTTAAAGAATAACCTTTACCTTTATTTATTTCATTCGTGAGAATAGTTATTTCATTCTCATACTCTTTTAAAATTAGAGGAGTTGAATCTGTACATCCATCATTAATTAGAATAATAGCGTTTTTAGGAGCGAATTTAAGCACTCCATCGATTACGCGTTTTACTGTTTTGTCATTATTATACGTTGGAATAATGACACAAATGTTTTTTTCGATCGGATGATTTTGATTCATTTTTGATAGAATTTTTCCTTTATATTGTTTGTTAAATAGATCAAATTATATTTAATGATGAAATGTAAAACCATTACCATTATTTTTCCTTCTATGGTGCATTCTTGTACGATTTAAACGACCATTCATATCTCTAATCAAACCATAACGTAGAAATAATCCATAGTAGTTTTTTGATAAATCATACGTATTTCCAGCGAAGTCGTAATACCCAGTTGAGATGCCGATACCAAAAGTATTTGTTACTTGAGCCATAATTGTGTAACTTGCTTCAAGCATAATTGGTGTTTTTGAGTTAAAAACATGACCGATTCCAATAGAGAATTCGTTACTATAGATTCCATATTGAGATGCATCCATTGTGATTTTAAATTCTGCAAATGTTGTTGTATCTCTTCGTTGTGTATAGCTTCCAAAACAAAAACCAGCGTCAATTACACCATGACTAACTCCAAATTCTATAGATTGTGCAATTTTATCTTGTAAATAACCTGCTCCAGAATAAACGCTTATAGGCATTAATCTACCATAAAATGAATATTGTATGATTGAATCTTTCGTCTGGCTATAACTCCAATTTTGATTACAACACACTAGAAAAATTAATAATTTTTGGATTATTCTCATACATCAGTTATACGTTTACACAAAAAGATTTTTATCTAATTTAAGCCATTCTAAGGTTGCATTGTGAAATATATCTTCTTGTACATTTGTTGGTAGATCGCTTTCTTCGATAAATTTACCAATTTCAAGATCTCCTAATGGGAATGGATAATCTGTGCCGAAACATACTTTTTTGCTGCCTTGCATGTTTAAGATGTATTTTAATAAATCAATATCATGTGTAATACTGTCCACCCAAAATTTACCCACGTATTCACGAGGATTGATTGGATTGTCAATTGCAACTAAGTCTGGTCGGCAGTTAAATCCATGTTCAACTCGACCTAATGTAGGTAAAAATGACCCTCCAGCGTGTGAGAAGCATACTCGTAGGTGAGGTAATTTCTCCAATAATCCACTAAAGATCATGGAACATGCAGCACGTGAAGTTTCTGCTGGCATACCTACTAACCAAGGAAGCCAATATTTTTTCATACTATCTTCTCCCATCATTTGCCAAGGGTGAATCATTACTGCCATATCTAGTTCAGCCATCGCTTCAAAAATCGGGAAGAATTCAGGTTCTCCAAGATTTTTATCATTTATGTTACTTCCAATTTGTACACCAACTAAACCTATCTCTTTACAACGTCTTAATTCTTGTATCGCTGTTTCTACATCTTGCATAGGGATTGTTCCTAATCCGATGTAGTTTTTTGGGTATCTAGCTACTAAATCCGCTATATGATCATTCAAAAAACGTGAGGATTCTAAACAATCTTGAGGTTTAGCCCAATACGAAAACAATACTGGAATCGTGCATACAACTTGAACTGTAGTTGCAAAATCTTGGTATTCTTTAATTCGATAATCCTCATCCCAACAATTTTCTTCAATACGACGAAAGAAACGTCCTCCCTGCATCATGTCTGCAGTTTTATCTTCGTTGTGTTTTAAATATATAAAATCACCATATCCAAATTTTCCATGCCAATCAGGAAGGTTTTTCGGAATAATATGCGAGTGCATGTCTATTTTTAACATAATCTATAATTTATAATTCATAACTCATAATTCTTCGTCCGTCACTCGTTACTCGTAACTCGTCACTTATTATCGTACCATCAACTTCCAAGCTCCATGTATCGGTTTGGAAATAAATTCACGTTCATTTTTTTCTTTTAAGCCGTTCCAAAGTGTTTCGACCGCTGATTCTAAGGCTTTTTCTTCTTCTACCATAGCTGTATTTACGAGTTCGGGCGATTCAAAATAATGCTTGATAAAATTGGTGTCAAAATCACCTGAAGTAAATGCCTCGTGTTTTAATACGTATTTACAAAAATCTAGGTTTGTTTTAACTCCAGAAACTTGGTAATTATCGATAGCAAAAAGCATACGTTCTATCGCTTTTTCTCGGGTTTCTCCCCAAACTACCAATTTTGCTAACATTGGATCGTAATAGATAGGTATTTCCATTCCTTCTTCAAATGCATCATCTACACGTATATGCTTACCCGAAGGAATTCTGTAACGCTTGAGTGTGCCAATATCGGGTGTAAATCCATTAAATGTGTCTTCTGCGTACAATCGGATTTCTAAAGAATGTCCATGAATACTTAGTTCGTTTTGTAGTTTTGGTAATCTTTCACCGCGTGCCACACGAATTTGCCATTCTACTAGATCCAAACCTGTGATTTCTTCTGTTACTGGGTGCTCAACTTGTAAACGCGTATTCATTTCCAAAAAGAAGAAATCTAAATTAGCATCTAATAAAAACTCTACTGTACCAGCACCAACATAATCACAAGACTTACAAACAGCAATCGCAGCTTCGCCCATCTTCACTCGTAACTCTTCACTCAAAACTGAACTTGGTGCTTCTTCAATCACTTTTTGGTGACGACGTTGGATGCTACATTCACGTTCGAAGAGGTATACATAGTTTCCATATGTATCTCCAAATACTTGAATCTCAATATGTCTAGGCTTGCTTACAAATTTCTCGATAAATACTTCATCGTTACCAAAAGAGGAACGAGCTTCACTTTGCGCCATGCGCATTTGTTCTTCTAAAGTTTCTATATTTTCAACCAAGCGCATGCCTTTTCCTCCTCCTCCAGCAGATGCTTTAATTAGAATTGGAAAACCTACACGTAAAGCTATTTCTTTAGCCTCCTTTAGATCGTTTATTGCTTTGTCGACACCAGGAACAAGAGGGACATTAAATTTCTTTACAGCTTGTTTTGCTTCTAATTTATCACCCATTATTTGCATAGAAGTAGGGGATGGTCCAATAAAAATAATACCTGCTTCTTTAACTTTAGTTGCAAATTCTGCATTCTCAGATAAGAAACCATACCCAGGATGTATACCGTCAACTCCTAATTCCTTGCAATAATTTAAAATTACATCCTGTTTTAAATAACTTTCATTAGATGGTGATTCACCTACATATACAGCTTCATTAGCTTCTCGAACATGTAATGCATTTTTATCCGCTTCTGAATAAATGGCAACTGTTTTTATTCCCATTTTTTTAAGTGTTCTAATAACACGACGGGCAATTTCTCCTCTATTTGCAATAAGTACTTTTTGCATATTTTTATTTAATTTCTAACCGTTGAACTATCATTAATAGCATTTGGTAATGCACTTGTTGGTATGGGTTTTCTGTTTTTTCTAGAACGTTTTATAACGCGACGTTCGTTTTTAGGTCTAAAAATATTTAGAAAACGCTGTAAAGAATTAAATTCTTCCATAGAAGTAAATTCTTCATGGTAATTGATTCCAACTCCTTGTGTAGTATACGTGTTTAATTGATTAAATAAATTTATATCATTGGATTCATTGAAGGTACTTAAACGTAAATTTCCTTTTTCATCTAGATTATATTCAATTTTCACATTACTTATCAATAAGCTAGTTGTTGCATTGGTATTACTTCCAAATTGAGAGGTAATTAACCAGTCTCCATACCCTTTAGTCAGTCCAACTTTAATGGAAGTAGTTCCAGTTGTGGTTGTGTGATCTGCTGTTGTAACTTTATCTGTAGCTGTATTGTAACTTAAGTTTATTTTGTAATTTTTAGATAAGTCATTCAAAATACTATTGATTTGATTTGTCACTAAATCTGCGACTGCATTAGAACCTACATTATTACTACTAGAAAGAACAGGTTGAAATTTTTTCCATAACAACAGTGAGAAAAATTGTTTGTTTAATTCTTCTTTACTATTGTTGATTCGTGCAATTGCTGCTTTAGAATCTTCATTTACACCTGTACCTGCATTACCTAACTCAATTTCGAAATCAATTTTAGGCTTCATAACTGTTTCGCTTAACTTTAATTTACAACGTACTTCTTGGATAGATTTAGCATTTGAATTATCGATTGGTAAAATGTCTTTAAGATTTGTGTATACACTACTTGAAGTAGTTAAATCAAGAAGTGCAGAATATGGGTCGCCATTCCAACTAATAGTTCCATTATCTTGGATCGTAAAGTTTTGTTTTAATGGTCCTAAAACAAAATTGTACGTACTTTGATTTGAATTTGTGTTTGTAATTGTATAAGTTCCATTCATAGTTACATTTTCAGAACGATCCATTTTAATAGTTATGTCTCCACTACCAAAAGCTGTAATCTCATCCCCTAGTTTTTCATTGAAAATCAATTTCAATTTTGCATCTGGTGTAACTTTAAATTTTAAATCTAACGTTACACCTGAGTAGTCAATTTTTGATTTTTTATCTTTTTTAAGGTCGTTTTTATGTTTGAATCGTATGAATTTCCCTTCTTCAATGTCGTTATCACCATACATTGGGAAATTTATACTAGATCCATTTTCCGTTTGTAAATCTACATTAAAAGCTATATCATCTGGTGTACCACTCATGTTAATTGTTCCTGTTGCATATCCTTTTCCATAAAAAATATCATCTTCTTTAAATTTAGTATTCATAACTAAGAAGTGATCAATTGGTAAAATCATACCAGGTACTGATGTAATATCTTCTTCTAAATTTAAATTGACATCAAAAGTCCAATTTTCAAAATTCTTATGATAAACTGTTGCAATCATGGAACCATTGTTTCCTTCCTCATCTTTTACGGGCATATTATTGATGTAGAAACCATCTTCATCCACAATTATTTTTCCTTTTGCAGCAAGATTGACACCGAACATTTCCACTTTTGTTCTTCCGTTGATTAATTCTACCTCTCCTTGAAGTTTAGGGGAGTCAATTGTCCCTCCAACATGAATATTTCCTTTTATCTTTCCTTCAATATTTGAAATAACTTGAGGGTCTAAAAAAGCATTAGCAAATTGGATGTCAGTATGATTAAAATCTAAATTAAAATTTAAATTGTTTAGATTTCGTAAAGGAAAATACCTACCACTGAAATTGAATGTAGGGTTGGAACGGTATGCTAAATCTCCTTTTAAAAAAATGCTTTTCCATTCATTTTCCCAATAACCAGAAAGTGTAATATCACCAACTTCCTCTTTATTTATAAATAAATTTTCAATTATTGCGCTACCTGTTACTTTTAAATCTGTAAAAGGTGTGCTAATTTTAGTGTCAGAATTCATTTGTCCTTTTAATTTTGAAGGTAGTTGAAATAAATTACTGACATTTATTAACTCCAAATCGTTTATTTTCATTTGGCATTCATCTTCATATTTTTCAGAAAGGGTACCATTAAATGATATTGATTCTTTCTCGTGAGTGATTAAAAAATTTGATACTTGAAGGAAGTTAGGTGCTACATTTAATTCGGATTCATTCGATAGCGTCCATTTGTTTTTATCTATGTGAAAATAAGATGGGAGAATTTGAAAAGAAAAAGATTTTCCTGTTTTGCATATAGTATTCCATCGTATATTCGATTCTTTTTGATTGCTTAGTCTCCAAGTTAATTCTGAATGTAAATTATTATCAGAACCGGTTGTTTTAAGACTTATGTTTTCAAGTTGTATTGAATCTGTATAGTTTAATTGAACTGCTTCAATTTCTGTCTCGACTTTTTTATCACGAATAGTACTTGTTGATGTTAATTTTTTGATTTTTAAATCGCCAGTACTAAAAAAAGGAGCCTTAACTTTTACTATTATTTCTTCTTTTGAAATATCTCCTTTAATTCTACTTCCTTTAGCAATATGTATTTGAGGAGCAAATAAGTCAATAATTTCATCCGCATTTTTAACTTCGATATTATAACTCCAATCGTTATTGGTAATGATTGATTTACGGGGTTTTATTAATGCAGGAAGAACCTCACTTAGTCTGTTATTGATTTCTGTGAAAATACTTGTCATTTCTAAATTACCATGCATATCTACGTCACAAATAGATGAATTAATTTGAAGTTCATCTTCTTGCTTTGTTCTTTTTAATTTTAGTTTAAAATAATCTATGTTCGCTTGTTTATTTAATTCTTGGTAATGAATATCATTTAATTTAATTTCACCTTCGTAGGTGTTTAAATTAGTTCCTTGAACATCTACATTTATGTCTCCAGAAATTACAGAATTCAATTTTTTGGATAAGTGTAGTTTATCAAGTGCTGCATATTCAATATTTACAGAAAAATCATAATGTTCTTTTTTGTCTAATTCAATAATACCATCATAATTGATACGTGCATATTCATCATTCACATTAAATATACCTTCGATTTTATTTCCAACATAAGATAAATGATCGAGTGAAATATTTGAATAATTATAATTATTAAGCTTACAATGGGATAAATTCCCTGATAATTCATGGATTTCTAAGTTTGCATCAAAATCAAACATTCCTTTAATAGTTACTAATCCAGTAGTTTTTCCAACTATTTTACTTTGCGCTATTCCTCCAAGATTAATACTGTCTAGGTAAATTGAGGCTTCTTTACCGATGGATGAAACAAGATAGTCATCATTTTTTTTATCGTAATCTATTGTGATACCTTTAGGTAATCGAACACTACCTTGTTTGGAAGTGATTTTTTGAGCTACAATTATTGCATGTTGATTACTTCCGGAAATATGCACATTTCTCCCTTCAAAATATCCTAATCGTTTTACATAGCTATTAAAAACTAATGGTTCAATTCCAGTTAGTTTAGGGAAGTTGAATTTTTCGATATCTGATATTGGGAAGTAACAATAATCAATTTTTTCTTTATACTGAAGATTGTGTAATTCTCTGAAGTCAGGTAGTACAAAATCTCCTTGAATTTGAGCATTCTCACCAAATTTTAATTTTGCATGATTGATTTTTAGTTCTTTTAATCTATCAGTAACAATTGCTTCCGCTTCACAAAATTGATCCATTCCATCAATTTCAGAGGTGAAATATTGAATATCTCTTAGAGCTACATGACTTTTATTTAAAACAGCGTTGAAATATACCTTATCATGGAACTCTAAAAAATCATACCATTTAGTAAATAGCATTTGAAATTTTGGTAATGTTGCTTCTGATCGGTTTGTTTGAAATTTTAAATGTAAAACAGAAATTATCGTTGAATTTACTTTTGCATATCCAGAAAAACGTTTTATCTGAAGTCCGCAACGTTCTTTAACAGATAACTGATTGATTGCTGCCTTAATGGTTCCTTTATGGTAGGAGAAATGATCTGCAAATAAGTATAATTTTTTTAAGTGTATATGGTCATAATTTATTTCATCTGTATAGTTTGGTTTCCGAAAATCGTCATAACGAATATCTAAATTTTTAAGAGCTAATTTTTCAATTTTGAAAGTGTATGGTTTGGTCGTAGTTTTATCTTCTGAAGAAAAATAATCGATGATAAACTGAAAATTGAAGTCCTCTGTTTTTTTGGAGATATTCAAATTAAAAATCCCATTTTCAACCTTCACTTTTTTTAATCGAATTTCTTTTTTGATTTGATTTACCCCTTTTAATGTTACGTAAATGGATTTTGCGTAGGCTATTTTTTTATGTTGTCGATCTTCAATATTTACGCCGTCTAATACTAGTTTATTAAAAAAAACTATAGTTACCCTGTCAACAGAGAAGGTGGTTTTTAATTCTTTAGAGAAATAAGTAGTTGCACGTTGAGCTAGATATGTTTGAACTGGACTCGTTCTGACAAGAAAGGCAAAAAACACAAAAAAAAGAACAAACCATTCGGTCGAAATACCTAGTAATTTTCCTGTAAATTTGAGTACTTTTGTCATTAATTAAAAAACAATAAACTTTGAGTGCTAAACCTCTTATTTTGCTAGGCATTGAGTCGTCATGTGATGACACTTCTGCCGCAATAATCAAAGATACAATAATTTTGTCAAATGTTGTTGCAGGTCAGGAAATTCATACGAAATATGGTGGTGTTGTACCTGAATTAGCATCTCGGGCGCATCAACAAAATATTATTCCAGTTGTACAACAAGCCATTGCTCAAGCTGGTATTTCTAAAGAGGATATTTGTGGTGTCGCTTTTACTAGAGGTCCAGGGCTGTTAGGTTCGTTGGTTGTAGGGACTTCTTTTGCGAAAGCTTTTGCATTGGCATTAGACATTCCTATGTTGGATGTGAATCATATGTATGGCCATGTATTAGCACATTTTATTGGAGGTGAAGAGCAGAAAAAACCTACTTTTCCTTTTTTATGTTTGACAATATCAGGTGGTCATACACAGTTGGTTTTGGTAAAGGATTATTTATCGATGGAAGTAATAGGTACTACTATTGATGACGCAGCTGGTGAAGCGTTTGACAAAACGGCAAAGCTTTTAGGTTTTCCATATCCTGGAGGGCCTTTGATTGATAAGCATGCTCAACATGGGGAGCCGTCTAAGTATACTTTTGCTAAGCCAAATATGACTGGTTATGATTATAGTTTTAGTGGTTTGAAAACGTCTATTTTATATTTTCTTCAGAAACAAATGAAAGAAAATCCTGATTTTGTAAATCAAGAAATTGATCATATTTGTGCTTCTGTCCAACAAAGTATCATTGATATATTATTTGTAAAGTTGTTGAAAGCGGCTAAAGATTTAGGTATAGATCAAATTGCAATTGCTGGTGGTGTTTCTGCTAATTCGGGCATTAGAAAACGATTACTTGAAGAGGGTGATAAAAATAATTGGGATGTGTTTATACCTGAATTTCAATATTGTACCGATAATGCTGCAATGATTGCAATTACTGGTCACTACATGTATCAACAAGGATTGTTTACTGATCAATCCATAAGTGCAACGGCACGTTTACCTTTTAAACATTAGTTATGTATACTGATTTTCCAAACGATTTTGTGGCGCGAGTATCAATTGACGATTTTTTAGGTGGTGAAAAATTGTTAAATGCTTTAAATACAGATTCTCCAGTTTCGATTAGAAGAAATCCTTTAAAATATTCAGCAGATTTATCTATTAAATCAGAGGTGAAATGGTGTAAAGATGCTTTTTATTTGAAAGAGCGACCTTCGTTTATTAAAGATCCGTTGTTTCATGCAGGAACTTATTATCCGCAAGAGGCAGGATCGATGTTCTTAGATTTAATTGTCAACCAATTACCCATATCAGAAGATCCGCGCGTATTGGATTTGTGTGCTTCACCTGGTGGTAAAAGTACTTTGTTGGCTTCATGGATGAAAGGTAAAGGTTTATTAGTGAGTAATGAAGTTATTCATGCGCGTTCAAAGGTGTTGAAAGAAAACATGACCAAATGGGGGGTGAGTAACTCAATTGTCACCTCAAATGATCCTGCTGATTTTGATCGTTTGCCAAATTATTTTGATTTAATAGTGGTAGATGCACCTTGTTCGGGAGAAGGGATGTTTCGTAAGGATAAAGAGGCGCGTAAAGAATGGTCTAGTGAAAATGTGCAATTGTGTGCAGCTAGGCAAAAACGCATCGTGATGGATGTATGGGATGCATTGCAACCTGGTGGGTATTTGATATACTCCACATGTACTTTTAATTCAGATGAAAATGAAGATAATGTTCGGTGGATTATTTCAGAAACAAATGCTGAATTGGTTGAGGTTTCTTCTTTGTATTTTAAGAAGGGTAGAGGTGGTGTTGGTTATTATGCTTTGCCTTCAGAGGTGGATACAGAAGGATTTTATATTGCTGTTTTACGTAAAAATGGCGAAACAAAACAGCGAAAAATAAACTTAAAAAAGAAAGTTGACTTGATTCAATTTCCGGTTGAAAAGTTGAAAGATTTTTATTTTTCAACTGAAAATACGGTGATTCAATGGAGGGAATTTTTATTTTCAATACCTAAAGTATTTCTTGAAGACATATATTTTATCTATTCTAATTTACATACTATTAAGTTAGGGACTGAAATAGGTGAGGTGACCCATAAAGGCTGGAATCCTAAAGAAGGCTTGGCGTTGAATCCGACTTTGCAAAATTCAACCATTCCACGTATTGATTTAAATTTGGAGCAGGCTTTATCTTATTTACATGGTGATACGTTTACAATTGATGGAAAGCAAGGTTATTATTTAATAACTTATCAAAATGAACCCTTAGGTTGGATTAAGCATCTTGGAAATCGTTTCAATAATTTGTATCCTAAAGAATGGCGAATAAAAATGCGTTTAGATCGTTGAACCTATTTGTTTTCTAATATTTCTAGAATCGGTTCTCCAGTTGTCATGCTTGGTTTAGCTAAGTTTAGTATGTGTGTTAATGTTGCTGTAATATCGGTGATTTCTATTTTTCTGTATACTTCTTGTTGTGGAATGTTTTTACCGTACCATAACAAGGGTACGTGTGTGTCGTAACTGTATCCCGACCCATGAGAGGTTCCTTGTCTGTTTTTTTTTGTGTCTTTGTAGTAAGGTAAAAACCCTGGCTCTAGTGTAAATATAATGTCTCCGCTTTCTACTTTTTGGTAACCACTTTTCACTAAATTTTTCCAGTAATCAGCTTGTTCTGAATTTTCTAATTCTTCGGCTGTGTACACATTTTTTATATTAGATATTAACTTTAATTGTTCTTTAATATAGTTTTGAACAACAGTTATGTTAATATCTTTTATCTTAAGTTTTTGTTTATCTATATAGATGTTATTGTTCGATTCATTTAATATGCAGTCAAAACCGAATTTTTGCACACAACTATCGCGTAAATTTTTGAGTGGTTTTTCAAAGAAAAAGTATCCGCCTGGGAGTTGTTGGTCGATTAATAATTGGGGGACTGGAACTACGGCATGATCTGCAGTGATGAAAAGTGTGTATTCATTTTTTCCAACTTCATTTTCTATGGTGGATAGTAGTTTTGCAATTTCTAAATCGAGCCTTAAATACATATCTTCAATTTCTATGGATTGTGGTCCATAGGCATGTCCCAATATATCGGTCGAGGAAAAACTTACACATAAAAAATCAGGGGTGTTATGTTTTCCTAATTGTTCATTTTTAATCGCTTCGATACTTGCGTTTAGTAAGTGAGTGTTTGCAAATGGTGTTGCTGAAAATGCTTTTAATTTTTCAGTCTCATCTAATTTAGTGAATGTGTATGGGAATGTTGGTGTTGAATTTCCAAATATAAGTTCTTCATATGGTGAGTTGTCTGATGAACTTTCACTATATGATTCTATAGGTAATAAGGTGTTCCATGTTTGGTTCATATATTTTTCTGGCATTTTTTGATCATTGAAATTTTTGAGCCAGTTTGGTAGTTCTTTTGTGTAATAGGTACTTGTAATGAAGTCTCCAGTTGCTTGATCTAGCCAATAGGTTCCGTCGCTTTTGTGTCCGCCAGGTAATATTGCGCCTCTGTTTTTAATTGAAATTGAGATGACTTTTGAAGTGGGGTAAGTTAGTTTGAGTTGATCTGTAATTGTTAAGGCTTTCAAGTTTAGTGGAGAGCATTGTCCATTTTTAGTGTTTGAACCTGTACTAATGTAATTGATGTCGCCAACACAATTTTTTTCTTTGTTGGTTTTACGGTCGTGCCAGTCGTTTGCTATGATTCCGTGATTTGAGGGTGTTGTTCCGGTGTAGATACTTGCGTGGCCTGGGCCCGTGAATGTAGGGATGTAGTTGTATTGTGTGTTTCTACAGTTAGTTCCATTACTCATTATTTTTTTGAAACCTTCTTCCGAGAATTTTGCATAATAGCGATATAAGTAATCGTAGCACATTTGGTCTATTTACCCCCCAAAAAACAAATAGTACAAAAGAATAAATAAAAAAAAGCCGAAAAAAGCCCGAAAATAAAGAGATACAGAAGATTTATAGAAAAAACAATAAAAAACGAAAGGAGCAAAAAACTACCATTTACTACCATTTTACTACCATTCTATTACCCTTTTTAAAAGGAAAA
>CANGOA010000018.1 GCA_947455255.1 Flavobacteriia bacterium
GTAGCAACTTGCTTTAAGGTAAATATTTCGTGTTCTTCAGGCATACTAAGTAAAGTTATTCATTTTTTTGATAGTCCAATTCACAATACTATCTAAAAAATTATACCTTTGTTTTCTAAATATAAATAGAACAACAATGAGTATTCCAGTAGAATTAAAATACACGAAAGATCACGAGTGGGTTCGTGTAGAAGGTAATGTAGCTACAGTAGGTATTACAGCATTTGCACAAGGTGAATTAGGTGATATCGTATACGTAGAGGTTGAAACAGAAGGTGAAGAACTTGGAAAAGAAGAAATCTTCGGAACTGTGGAAGCAGTAAAAACGGTTTCTGACTTGTATTTACCTTTAACTGGAAAAATCGTTGAATTTAATACAGCATTAGAAGCTACTCCAGAAGTAGTAAACTCTGATCCTTACGGTGATGGTTGGATGATTAAAGTTGAATTTTCAGATACTGCTGAATTAGATTCTTTATTATCTGCCGCTGATTATGAAGCGTTAATAAGTTAAGAGCGACGAAGTGACGTGTGACGAATAAAAAACTCGAAATTTTAGAGATTTTGTAATATTAAAAAAGAGGTTTTTCAAATGAAAAACCTCTTTTTTATGCTAAATTATTTTTCTGAACAAAATTAATCAGTTCAATAACACTGTTTACCTTGAATTTCTCCATCATGTTTGATCGGTGTTTATCTACTGTCCTACTACTAATAAATAATTTTTCTGCAATTTGTTTGGATGTAAATCCTTTAACCAAAAATTGAATGATTTCAATTTCTCTTTTAGTAAGGTTTAATTTTGATTTCTTTCTAGGTATTGACGTAAAATTAGCTTTTGTAGAATAAGATACATACGTTTTTCCTTTTAATATGGAGTCTATTGCTTTCGTTAAATCATCTAAATAATCGTCTCTAAAAATAACTCCCGAAATCCCTGCACGCATAGCAGTGATTATACAATCATTGTGATTTGAATTAGAAACTATAAATAAAGGTGTATTTGGAAATTTTTCTTGTAATAGAGCACATAAACCTGCATTAGCTATGCAATAAGTACATGGGTCAGCAATAATTAAATCAAAAGCTTTTTCTCTTTTCGCTAATCTTTTTTCAATTAATAGGGAAGGAATTTTTTCAATGACAAATGTAGAATGAGAAATTAATTTCTCATAAGTAGAAGTAATTATGTCCGTATTATTATCAATTATCGCAATATTTATATTTTGCATAACTATAAATAAATCAGTATTTTATAAAAAAATAAGTTTTCAAATTTCAATATAATTAAAGGATTCAAAACTACGTAAAAACACGTATTTTTATTCGATTAATTTTAATGAGTTGGTTAATAAAACATTAGCTTTTAAAGCTCTATTTTTTTACAATTTACATTTGTTAATTCATCCGTTTATACAAGTATTATTAGTAATGCTAAGCTTGATCTAACTTTCTAACCATTGTCAAAATAGTTGCAATCGCAACAGTTTCTCCCGTCTCGTCATATACATCCACCAAGAATTTTACAATTCCTTTTGCGATATCGACTTCCGAACGTTTTTCTTGATCCACTTTTTCTTTTACGGTAAAACGAACACCGATTGTCGCCCCAGGATAAACAGGTTTTGTAAATCGTGCATCTTCCAATCCGTAGTTTAATAATACCGGTCCTTTTTTAGGGTCAACAAATAATCCTGCTGCTTTGGATAATACAAAATAACCATGGGCTACACGTCTTTCGAAAATGGTTCCTTCCAAAGAAGTAGCATCCATGTGTGCATAGAAATTGTCACCAGACACATTTGCGAAATTTACAATGTCTGCATCGGATACCGTATGTTTATGTGTAAACACAGTTTCTCCAACAACTAATTCTTCAAAATGTTTTCTAAATACGTGTGGATTTGCTTCTGGCATTTCAGCACCAACTTGGAATTGTTGCGTAATGTGTGTGATTGTCGTTGGGTGACCTTGAATGGCAGTACGTTGCATGTAATGTAATACACCGCGCTTACCACCCATTTCTTCACCACCTCCAGCACGACCAGGTCCACCATGTGTTAATAATGGCATAGGAGAACCGTGACCAGTACTTTCTTTTGCACAGTCTTTATTCAATACTAAAATACGTCCGTGCATACTTGCAGCACCTACTACGTAATCAGTTGCTTCTTGATTATCTGGGGTAACTATCGAAGATACTAAGGAACCTTTACCCATACGTGCTAACTCAATCGCTTCATCGATGTCTTTGTAAGGCATTACCGTTGATACAGGCCCAAATGCTTCGATGTTATGTACATCTGTTTTGTTAAATGGATCATTGTTTACAAATAATATCGGAGAGAAGAACGCTCCATTTGCACAGTTGTTACCAACTACATCTACGTGATCTACGTTTCCATATACAATCTCTTGTGATTTCGCTAATTGAAGTACATTTTGGCGAACGCGATCTACTTGTGTTTGTGTTGCTAAAGACCCCATACGTACACCCTCTAAACTTGGATCCCCCACTTTCGTAGTTGCTAAACGCGCTGAAATTTGTTTGGATACTTCTTCTACTAAATTTTCCGGAACGATAATACGACGAACTGCCGTACATTTTTGTCCTGCTTTGATCGTAATTTCTTTGGTAGTTTCCTTGATGAATAAATCAAATTCAACAGTACCAGGAACAGCGTGTTTTCCAAGTACCGTCGCATTTAATGAATCTGCTTCTAAGTTAAACGGAATACTACGTTCACTAAATTGAGGTAAGGATTTTAATACTTTACCAGTATGTGCACTTCCTGTAAAGGTTACTACATCCTCGCTATCTACGAAATCAAGAATACCTCTTCCAAGTCCACATACTAATTGCAAACTTCCTTCAGGTAATAGCTTGGAATCGATGATGTCTTTAACCATTAATTCGGTTACAAAACACGTAAACTCGGAAGGTTTAACTACACATGGAACACCCGCCATCAAGTTTACCGCCATTTTTTCCAACATCCCCCAAATTGGGAAGTTAAAGGCATTGATGTGTACCGCGACACCTTGTTTTGGCACCATGATATGATGACCGATAAAAGTCCCATTTTTAGAAAGTGGAGCTGCTGTTCCATCTACATAATAAGGTAAATCAGGAAATTGTTTACGCAACGATGCATTGGCAAAAACGTTTCCAATTCCTCCTTCAATATCAATCCATGAATCCACACGTGTCGCCCCAGTCAAGGCGCTTAATGCATAGTATGATTCCTTTTTATCCATTAAGAATAATGCCAAAGCTTTCAACATACGACCTCTTTCTTGAAAGGTCATTTTACGCAATGCTTTTCCTCCAACTTCTCTTCCGTATGCTAAAATTTGATTATAATCCAATCCAGCACTGGAAGTTTCTCCAATTACATCGCCTGTTAATGCATTGTATAAGGTTGTTTCTGAACCTGCTCCTGCGGTCCATTGACCCATCACGTAATTTTTTACCTGTATCATATGTTGGTTATTCGCTTTATATTATTCAAAGATTGTGCTTTTATTTAAGACATCAACTACCAAAATTACAATTTTTTGCATTTTTGGTAGTCGATTACCAAAATTTACATTTTTTGCATTTTTGGTAATCTATGAATCTGCTCCCAATTTTCCGTCACTCGTCGCTCGTCACTCGTCACTCTTTTTATTATCTTTACACTCTACAAATTCATTCATTTATGAGCAAGGAAAAATTTACCGTTACCGCAGCATTGCCTTACGCCAACGGACCCCTTCATTTAGGACACGTGGCAGGAGTATACTTACCAGCAGATATCTTCGTGCGTTTTTTACGTATGAATGAGCACGATGTGGCTTTTATCTGTGGGAGTGATGAACATGGTGCTGCAATTACGCTACGCGCTAAAAAAGAGGGGATTACTCCGCAAGAAATCGTAGATAAATACAATAAGGTAATTGGAGATTCTTTCCAACAATTTGGAATTTCGTTTGATATTTTTCACCGTACTTCTGCTGAAATTCACCACAAAACAGCACAAGATTTCTTTTTGAAATTAGAAGAGAATGGTAAGTTTATCGAAGAAACGACCGAACAATATTACGACGAGGACTACAATCAGTTTTTAGCGGATCGTTATATCGTTGGGGAATGTCCAAATTGCCACAATGAAAATGCCTATGGCGACCAATGTGAAAAATGTGGTTCTGCGTTAAGTCCTACGGATTTGATTAATCCACTTTCTACCTTGAGTGGTAAAAAACCAATCTTAAAATCGACTTCCCACTGGTTTTTACCAATGGACCGTCACGAAGAATGGTTGACTTCTTGGATACAAGATGGAATGTTAGATGGCAAAAAACAACACGATCCAAAAACATGGAGAAACCAAGTGATTGGTCAATGCATGTCGTGGATCAAAGGAGGATTGAAACCAAGAGCCATGACGCGCGACCTAGATTGGGGAGTGAAAGTTCCGTTGAAAGGTGCGGATGGAAAAGTATTATATGTTTGGTTAGACGCACCAATTGGTTACATTTCAGCAACCAAACAATGGGCATTAGATAACAACAAAAATTGGAAAGATTACTGGACGGGTGATCGTAAATTGGTTCATTTTATTGGAAAAGATAACATCGTTTTTCACGCGATTATCTTCCCGATTTTATTGAAAGACCACGGCGATTTAATTTTGCCAGATAATGTACCTGCATACGAATTCTTGAATTTGGAAGGAGATAAATTTTCAACTTCACGCAACTGGGCGGTTTGGTTACATGAATATTTAGAGCGATACCCAACAAAAGTAGACGAGTTAAAATATACATTGACTGCGATTGCACCAGAAAGTAAAGACAGTGAATTTACGTGGAAAGAATTCCAAGCGCGTGTGAATAATGAGTTGGCAGATATTCTTGGAAATTTTGTGAATCGAGCCTTGGTCTTAACTCAAAAATACTACGAAGGAATTGTTCCAGCATGTGGTGAACTTACCGAAGAAGATCAACGTGTAGTAGATACCATTGCTGCTTTCCCAGAAAAAATTGCAACGCTAATTTATGCCTATAAAATGCGTGAAGCACAATCGGAAGTAATGAATTTAGCACGTTTAGGGAATAAATATTTAGCGGATAGTGAACCATGGAAATTGGTGAAAACAGATCCAAAACGCGTTGAGACCATCTTACATATTGCCCTTCAAATTACAGCAAATTTAAGTTTCTTGTTAGAACCATTTTTACCAACAACTGCCACAAAATTACGTTCGTTTTTGAACATTGAATTGCCTAGATGGACAGAAATTGGAAACCATACTATACTAGTAGCAGGACATCAAGTAAACACTCCTGAAATTCTTTTCCCAAAAATTGAAGATGCAATGGTGGAAGCAGAAGTGGAGTTTTTGAAATTGAGTCAAGCTACACCCGTTGAAGCAAATATAGCACCTCAAAAAGCAAATATAAATTTTGATGACTTCACGAAATTAGACATTCGTTTAGGAAAAATCATCGAAGCAGAAAAAGTACCGAAGGCAGACAAATTATTGAAATTGACGGTAGATACAGGAGTAGATGTACGTACCATTGTATCAGGAATAGCGAACTTTTACAATCCGGATGAGGTTGTTGGAAAAACGGTTTCTGTTTTAATCAACTTAGAACCGCGTAAAATTCGTGGAGTTGAATCGGCTGGAATGATTCTGATGGCAGAAAATGCAGCTGGAGAATTGAGTTTCGTTTCTCCTGAAAAAGAGTTTGAAGCTGGAGGTGAGATTCGTTAACTTTAGAATGATTCTAAATTAGTTTACAGGGTAAATAAAAGGCAACTTTAAAACAAAAAAACGTCTAAAACGTGAATGAAAAAATGAGGAAACTTTTTAGTTAATTAACAGATTAATTATGAAGACATTTACATTTTTCATTAAAAACTAAATTTTAAAATAAATGAAAAAAAAATTAATCTTAGGTGTATCCATGTTACTTGGAGCATTCTTTTCACAAGCACAAACTAAAACAATTGCTTATCAAGAATTGAAGACATCTTCAGGTGCATTAACAGGCTCAGGAATGTTTTTCGGTGCGTCCATGACATCAGATTCAATCACAATTACATTTGCAGGACCTTCTACAAAATGGATTGGTTTAGGTTTCGGTACATCTATGTCAGGTACAGATGCATTAATTTATACTGCTTCAGGAGGATCACAAAATTGGTGGGATTACTATATGGGAAGTACAAGTAGTAATTCAGTTGTCAAAGATGTAACACAGGATTGGAAAATCAAATCAAACACGGTTTTAAGTAATGTTAGAACGGTTGTTGCTTCAAGAAAGTTAAATACAGGGGACGGGAAAGACGCAGTAATCAATTTCAGTGCTTCATCCCTAAATTTAGTTTGGGCAAGAAGTTCTGGTTCATCATATAATTTAGCTGATCACGGAGGTTCAAACAGAGCCTATGGTATCTCATTAGCATGGGGATTACAAGATCAAACTCCTCCAACAATTACAACCTTGTCTCCTGCAGATAACGCAACAGATATAGCAAAAAATACTTCATTGAAAGTAACTTTCTCAGAACCTATAAAAGTTGGTACGGGTAACGTAACTATTTTCAAAGAAGATCAATCAGTAGCTGAGACTATAGACATAACAAGTCAGTCGGTAACAATAAATGGAAATCAATTAAGCATTCAACCAACACAATCTTTATTAGATTCTGCTGTATATTATGTTCAACTAGCAAATACTTCTATTAAAGATCTAGCAGGAAATTTATTTGCAGGAATTTCAAACACAAGCGATTGGAATTTTACGACTGCTGCTGCAATTAAAACTACAGATATTAAAGAACTATCAGAAATAAAATTTTTAAAAATCACTCCTAATGCCTTGGTGATTTCAACAATTGAATCAAGTTATAATTATCAAATAATGGATATTCAAGGAAATATTATAAACGAAAAAAATAATGTAAAAGGAGAATCCATAATTTCATTTTCAGAATTCAAAGCGGGAGTATATTTCATTAGTTTAATTAAAGATAATCAATTGATTAAAACCAAATTTGCAGTTCAATAATTTCATCTATTCCCTATGAAACAACTGTGTATTTTTCTGTTTTTTTGTTTAATTTTCGCTGCAAAACTACAAGCGCAGGATATTTATGATGCATGTAGAAAAGGGAATGTTGGTTTGATACGAAAATTGTATACATTAAATAACGACACCATCAACAAACCTAATAAGAGTGGGTATACTCCGTTAATCATTGCTGGATATAGAAATCAATTAGAGGCAGTTAAAGCGCTTCTTGAATTGGGTGCAAATGTGAATATGATGTCAGAAGATGGAACAGTATTGACTGCTGCATGTTATAAATCAAACAATGAATTGGTGAAAATTTTGCTTTCACATAAAGCAGATGTGAATGTTAAAAACAATGCAGGTACAACTCCACTAATGTTTGCAATTATGGCAGAAAATGAGGAGGTTGTGAAGATGTTAATTAAACATGGGGCAGATTTAAACGCAAAAGATAATTCCAATAAATCAATCATTGAATTTGCTCAAAATTGTGATAATTTAGCTATAAAGCAATTGATTGTAAAATAAAACCTTTGTAAAATATTAACTATCAATCTACTTCAAAATTTAACATAAAAAACAATGATTTTTATGTTTGAAAAACGATACTTGATAAAAAATTAAACTAATTTTAAATAAAAAAATCAATGAAAAAAATAGTGTTTTTAGGTGTTTTATTCTTGATGTTTATTCATCAAATAAATGCACAAACCGATACTACCAAACTCTCTGAAGATGACTTATTACTTCAGGAATTAGGAGCAAATGACATTAAACAAAGTTTATTACCAGAAGGAATGGGGCTAATAAGACGCTCATTTTGGGGTGAAAAGGGCTTAATGCGTAAATTCGACTATTTTAAGTTAACAGCAGACAATAGAGAGCGTGAACTAGTCCTTAGAAGACGTATGCTTCAAACACACCAAGCTTTAGGTTTCGTTGCTCTAGGAGGTATGATAGGTTCATGTGTGACTGGACAATTGTTAATTAATAGTCACAACGGGGATAATTCATTAACAATAAAAACAGTACACGATGTTTTTGTTACTACTACAATGATTGCCTATGGAACCACAGCATTAATGCAATTATTGGCTCCTCCTCCAGTAATTATTCGTAAAAATAAAGGTTGGAGTAACATGAAAGCGCACCGTACTTTAGCTTATTTACATTTTTCAGGAATGCTATTAACTCCAATAGCTGGAAGAATGATTTACGGTGATGTAAGTCAAAATGCAAATGCTTCTGATCAATTAAGAAAATTTCACCAAGTTTCAGGTTACATAACCACGGCATTATTTGCTGGCGCAGTTATTGTAATGAAGTTTTAACTAATAACAACTAACTATAATTTATTATGAAAAAATCAATCATCTATTCATTATTTTTAGGGCTAACTTTAATGTTATGTTCCTTTGACAATGTTAAACTAACACTTAACAAAACTGATTCTTTTATTCGTTATACTTTAGATCACCCAGCTCATAAATCAATTGGTACTTCAAAAGATTTTATCTGTGGGGGTTATTATGATAATACTACAAAGAAAATTACCAAGTTAGTTGTAGCAGCTGCAGTTGCTTCTTTTGATTCACAAAATTCAAGTCGTGACTCTCACGCTTTAGAAGTATTAGAAGGAACAAAATTTCCAAAAGTAACTTTTGCTAGTAAAGCGATTAAAGATGAAGGTGATGAAGTAATAATAGTTGGAGAATTAAATTTCCACGGAATCAAAAAAGATATTACTATCAAAGCAAAACAATCTGAATCTGATAAAAAAATAATTCTTTTTGGATCTTTTAATGTGAGTTTAGATAAATTCAAAGTAGAAAAACCATCGATGGTAGGTGTATCTGTAGACGATAACTTAGTAATGGATTTTAAAGTTGTTTTTGATATTTAAATCTTGCAGAAGTCTGTTTGGAAGGCGCACTTAGCCTTATTTATTGTAAATGCATTGTACGGAGCTGGTCATATCCTTGCCAAAGGGGTTATGCCAGCTTTTTTGACTCCCACAACTTTTATTTTCTTCCGAATTTTAGGAGCTACCCTACTTTTTTGGTTCATCAAAATTTTCTTTTTACCTAAAGAACGAATACAAAAAAAAGATATAGGACTCTTTATGTTGTGTGCATTATTTGGAGTGACAATCAATCAACTATTTTTCTTTCATGGCTTAAGTTTATCTTCATCGATAAATTCTGGTATAATAATGACTACCAATCCAATATTAGTAACAATCATCGCATATTTTCTATTAAAAGATAAAATTACTAGTACTAAAGTTATAGGAATTATTTTGGGCGCAACTGGGGCTATTTTATTGTCACTTGCAGGAAATACAGGTAAGGGAGATTCAACATTAGGAGATTTATTTCTATTCATAAATGCTGCGAGTTATGCCGTTTATTTAGTTATAGCAAAACCATTGATGCAACGCTATAGTCCATTTACTGTAATTACATATGTTTTTACATTTGGATTGTTTTATATGTTGATTTATCCCCCAACGTATATTGAGACTCTACAAATTGATTTTAATGCGATAACAGCCACTATATGGGTTAAAATAGGCTATATAGTAGTTGGTGTAACATTCTTTACGTACCTATTGACAATGTATGGACTCAAATATGTAGGTCCATCAATTGCAAGTGCATACATATATACACAACCAGTATTAGTAATGGGATTTGCTTTTTTGTTTTCGTTAATTGGATTAGCCGATGATTATACCAATACAATTACATTTGAAAAAGTTGGATATATGGCTATGATTTTTGTAGGTGTATGGATAACGGCATATTATAGTAAAAAACAGTAGGGGCAAAACAGTAGGGGCGAAAAATTTTTCGCCCCTACTGTTTTGCCCCTGTTTTAATCGTATTTCATTCTACCTTTCATTTTCTTGAAAATCTTAATCTTAGGTAGTTTAATATTAATATGTTTCTTTTTCTTTGTATCCCCATTTGCTTTCGTGTACTTACGGTAAGTAAAAGGATTCTCAGGAATAGTACGAGCATAACCTACGGATATTTCGTGACTAGGTCCCATATTAAAATGCTTCGTTAACGCTGCATTATTATAAGTATAAATAAATCTCCAACCTAAATCTAAAAACACTCCAGCACTTGCAACGATAGTATTATCAGTTCGGTAACCAGCACCTAACCAAACAAGCTGATTTAATAAGAAATTTAAGTCGGCACTAATATTTAAAGGAGCTCCTACAATACTTCTGAAAGCTACTGTTGGATAAAATACATAATATCCATTATCCCAACGAAATTTATATCCTGTTGAAATAAATAGGTTATTACTTTTCATATCAAAAAAACTATGTTTAAAAGAAGTATCGGTAGGTGAAGCAGGTAATTTGTTACCTAATAATCCCGGTAAACTTACATTTAAATCAAAATCTGGAGTAACCATTGCAAATCCCAACCCAATATTCAATCCCATTTTATTTATTCCAGGCTGGGTTAATGTCGGATCATCTAATTGGCGATAATACAAATTCGTAGAATTTAAAGTATTTTGAGTAAATCCTATTCGTAATCCATAGGAAAAAGATAACCCACCATAATTACGGATAAACTGCTTATAAGCAACATTTGCAGCAACCTCCATTTGATTATACCCATTCAAATTGTCATTTACAGCAAAACCTGAAAATCCTAAATGTGGTCTATAGTTATAATGTGAAACTAATGCGAAATTTGATGCTGAATTATCCTGATTTGCATAGTCATAATGAGCTAAAAATGTGGTGCCATATTTAGTAAAGATGTCCATATTCGCAGGATTTAAAAACCCTGGATTCAACATATATTGATTGTAAAATTGACGAGTTTGAGAATAACTTAATGTACAAGTCAACAGAAAAAGTATGATGCTGGCTAATCTCATCGTTTCAAAATTAATTTTCCATTAATGAAAGTTGGTTTATCTTCAAACTTATACTCAAGCTGATAAAAATATACGCCCTCAGGTAAATCTTTTCCGAAAATACAAAGAGATTGATTACACAGTCCCACAAATGTTTTATTCTCCCCATCATTTGGGTTATTCGAATATGGAGAAGCATAAAACACTAAATCTCCCCATCGATTAAAAACAGAAAATTTATGTTCTCGATATGTTTCCAATTTTTCAATTACATAATAATCGTTTATTGAATCACCGTTTGGTGTAAAATAGTTGTAGTTTAATGAGTCTAATAAATCACTTGCTTTACTAGAGAAAACAGGGGCTAAGACTACAAACAGTACAAAAAGTATTCTTACTTTCATTGTGAGAAACAAATATTTGGTCACAAAGTTGTGTTTTTTTTTTGTGTTATCCAATGAATTTCACATAAAGTATGCTATCTGAAACATAAAAAAAGGTTGCTGAATATTTTCAGCAACCTTGAAAGTACATTTCTATTTTATCTAATTCTATTTTTCAATAATTTCGATCTCAGTAATTTTATCTCCTTCTTTAATTGCATCAATCACTTCCAATCCTTCATATACTTTTCCAAAACACGTATGGTTTCTATCTAAATGTGAAGTTTGTCTTCTACTGTGACAAACGAAAAATTGAGAACCACCTGTATTTCTTCCAGCGTGTGCCATTGATAGTACACCACGATCATGGTATTGGTTATCTCCAGTCAACTCACAGTCAATTTTGTATCCTGGTCCACCAACTCCTGTCCCTTGTGGACATCCACCTTGAATTACGAAATCTTGAATTACTCGGTGAAAAGTCAAACCATTGTAAAATCCATCTTTTGCTAATTTCACAAAGTTAGCAACCGTTTTTGGTGCATCCTTCTCATAAAAAGATACTTTCATATCTCCTTTTACAGTTTTTATTATTGCTTCCATAGTATTATTTTGAATCACAAAGTTACGTTTTTTAATTTTCTGTACATTTGTTCTATGCAAAAACATACCATTCATCGTGAAAAATCAGGTCAGTTTTCCAAATTAGCAACAACTTTGACCTATCAGCAAGACACACTTTCTGAACTTATTAGTTCACCATTTTCGATGAAAAACATAGGTCAACATATACCTAAAAAGCAGTTGAATTATTTACCTCAAACACGAGTAACATTAGTTAATGAGCTAAAAAAACAATTCCCAAATCTTCCTTTTAGTTCTCCATTAGCAAAAAACATTGAATTATTAGCAAAAGAAACAACGTTTACGATTACTACTGGTCACCAATTAAACATTGCTACAGGACCTGCATATGTTATTTATAAAATCATACATTGTATTCGTTTAGCAGAAGAATTAAAAAAAGAATATCCGAATAACGATTTTGTTCCTGTTTTTTGGTTAGCTACTGAAGATCATGACATAGAAGAAGTTAATCATACGACAATTTTCGGAAAAAAAATTCATTGGAATGAAAATCAAGGTGGTGCGGTTGGTCAGTATGAATTAGCAGATTGGGAAGAAATGAAAGCTGAAATTTCCTCTCTATATCAAAATCATCCATCAAGTGAAATTCATGAGCTATTGAAAAGTTATACTGGTAGAAATGTAGCTGAAGCAACTCAACAATTATTTCATCACTTATTTGAGCGTTTTGGCGTTATAGTAATAGAACCAAATGTTCCTGGATTAAAAGCTCTTTTCAAAGAAACCATGAAACGTGAAGCTAGCCAACCATTTGTAGAACAATGTATTCTTAAAACAAATAAAAAAATAGTACAGTTAGGCTATGAACCACAAGCATTTGCTCGACCAATCAATTTATTTCAGCTCACCAAAGGAAAAAGAGAACGATTAGTCGAGATCAATGATTTTTCTATCATTCAAGCAATAGAAAATCATCCCGAACAATTTTCTCCCAATGTGATGTTACGACCAGCTTTTCAAGAAACTATTTTGCCAAATTTAGTGTACGTTGGTGGTGGTGGTGAAATTAGTTATTGGATCCAACAAAAAGGAATTTTTGAAGCAATTGGATTAGAATTTCCAATATTAAGTGTCAGAAATTCAGTTCAATTGATCGATGTCTCCACACAAAAAAAATGCGAAAAATTAAATCTTTCTTGGAGTGATACATTCAAACCACTACAAGAATTACAACATCAATACCTACAAAAAAATTCCGGTGAAGAATTAAATTTTATACAAATTGATGAGGCTTTATCAAATCTGAATTCAGTTTTACTTAATCATGCTTCTCTTTTTGATCAAAATATGGAGAAATTTGTGGATGCAGAATCCAATAAATTGTCCAAACAAATTGACATGATAAAATATAAATTTACAAAACAACGTAAAGGTCAATTGGAAGCTGCAATGAAACAATTGGAAGATCTTAAATCCAAATTATTTCCAAACAATGGATTGCAAGAACGTACAGAAAGTTTTTTAAGTTTTTGTAAAGATGGAAACATAAGTAGTCAAATTGACACCCTGAAAAATGCGATGAATCCATTTGAAAATGATTTGATTGTTTTACTTTTAGATTAAAATATACGAAAACAACCATTTTTACGTTCAGATAAACTTATGCGTTTTTTACTTACTTCACTTTTTTTACTTTTTTCTTGGTGCATGTTTGCACAAGATCAAGGTATAGTAGTTGGTGAATGTGAAGAAAAACGAGGGAAAGGGTTAGAAAATGTAAAAGTGAGCTGGAATAATTTATTTGTTTACACAGACTCATTAGGGCATTTTGAACTACAAATCCCGATTAATACAGAAATAACTTTACGGTTTTTATACGATTCAATCGTAATTAATAAACAAATTACATTGAATAATAATGAACGATATTCAATCGGTAAGATTAAATTTCCAATTACAATAATAAATTCTGTCTATTTAAAATCAGACAAGGGCGACAATAATATCTTCAAATTACCATCCCTAGATTTACAAAAAATAGCCTCTAATTCTGTTGAACGAACGTTAATATATTCAACAGCTGCCAGTTCGAATAATGAATTGACATCCAACTATAATGTTCGGGGAGGTAGCTATGATGAAAACTTGGTATATGTCAATGGCTTTTTAATAAATCGACCCTTTTTAACACGTTCAGGACAACAAGAAGGATTAAGTTTTTTGTATTCTTCTTTGGTAAAAGATATTCGTTTTAGCGGTGGTGGTTTTGACGCAAAATATGGAGACAAATTGAGTTCTGTGTTAGACATAACTTACATAACTCCAGATTCAACGAACGCATCTGTAATGATGTCCTTGATGGGGGTTGAATCACATGTCGCACAAAAAGTTAATTCTAAATTTAATTACCTTGTTGGTGCTCGTTATCGTGCAAATGGGTATTTGCTCAATGCGCTACCTACGCAAGGATCTTATAATCCCGTATTTTATGATGGTCAATTTTTACTGAATTACGCGATTACACCAAAACTTACTTGGAGTACCTTAGGACATCTCTCTTCTAATAACTATCGTTTTTCACCGACTACACAAGAAACAGATTTTGGGACAGTCAACGAAGCATATCGCCTAAAAATCTATTTTGATGGACAAGAACAAACCAAGTTTGAAACGATGACAGGCGGTACAGCATTAAAATATAAACCATCCGAAAAAACGAACTTAGATTTTTATGCAAGCGTGTTTCACACCAATGAAAAAGAATATTTCGATGTACAAGGTCAATATTACATTAATTTACTTGAAACAAATCCTGGTAAAAAGAATTTTGGAGATTCAATTGCATCAATTGGTGTTGGGAGTTATTTAAATCATGCACGCAATAATTTACAAGCGACAATAATTAATCTGTACCATAATGGTTCCCATCAATTCTCAGAAAAACAACGTTTTTTATGGGGAATAAACTACCAGCATGATGTATTTAATGATGTTTTAAGTGAATGGAAAAATGTAGATTCTTCGGGGTATACAATTACTAAAGTTCAGGGTCCGGATTTAGCTTTATCCTATGCAATTAAAAGTAAATTAGCATTAACAACACAGCGCGTTAGTGGATACGCACAGCATAGCATCGAATGGGGAAAAACAAACACAAATTACCCAGTTAAGGCTAAATATTATGTGAAAGATTCGTCGGGTAAGCGACAAACTTTCATAGCGTATGACACATTAACAGCAGCTTCTCGTCGTTTTTTATTAACTACAGGAGTTCGCGCAGGCTATACAGAAGTAAATAATGAACAGTATGTAACTCCTCGTATTTCATTAGTTTTTTTTCCAAGAACTTATTTTTATTCGAATAATAAAATCATGCGTAGAAATACGCAAGTTCGTTTTGCAACTGGTTTATATTATCAGCCACCATTTTACCGTGAATTTAGAACCATGCAAGGACAATTAAATTTACAGGTAGTTTCGCAAAAATCTGCACATATCATTGCCGGATATGACTTTAATTTCTCCATGTGGAATCGAAAAACTCCTTTCAAATTTGCTGCTGAAGCTTATTACAAATATTTCTGGGATGTGAATCCTTATGAAATTGATAATGTTCGTACTAGGTATTATGCTAACAATGATGCCGTTGCCTATGCTTATGGAGCAGATGTAAATATTCACGGAGAATTTATTGAAGGAGTTCAATCTTTTTTCAAAATCGGATATTTGAAAACAATGGAAAATTTATTACATGATTCTTACACTGTTTACCGAAACAAAAGTGGCGAAACAATAATTCCAAGTTATACTATTGATCAAAAAATAACAGATAGTACCGTTTATCATCCTGGTTATATTCCAAGACCAACAGATCAACGTATCAATTTTGCGATTTTATTTCAAGATAAAATGCCTTCTTACGAAATGTTAACGGCTCAAATGGGATTTAATTTCGGCTCGAGTTTACCATATGGTCCACCCGATGTTAATCGTTATAAAGATACACTTAGACAAAAATTTTATGCCCGAGTAGATTTAGGACTTTCGTATGATTTATTACAAAAAACACATGCACAGAAGCAAAAAACAAAACATGGTTTTTCAGACGCAATTCTATCTTTTGAGGTCTTTAATTTATTAGGAATTAACAATGTATTGTCTCATCAGTGGGTACAGGATGTTACTGGTAAAACGTATGCGGTTCCAAATTACTTGACACAACGAAGATTCAATTTGAAGTTGATATTAAGAATGTAATCAAAAATTAATCTCATTCTTTAGGCGTTTTCAATAATTTACGGCAAATTTGTAGCATATAATTTGCCCATGAGAACGAAATACATTGATTTAATTGATCAAACCTTTGATTTTCCGCAAGATGAATTTAACTTGCAAGACGATCGTTTAATTTTTCACGGAATTGATTTGATGCGATTGATTGAACAATATGGTACCCCTTTAAAATTTAATTACCTTCCTCAAATTTCCTATAACATTCAACGTGCAAAAGGATGGTTTAGAGAAGCAATGAATAACATGGGTTACGGTGGTAATTATTATTATTCCTATTGTACTAAAAGTTCGCATTTTTCCTTTGTATTGGATGAAGTTTTGCATAATGACGTTCATATTGAAACATCTTCTGCTTTTGACATTGACATCGTTCGTAAATTATATGATACTGAAAAATTAAGTGCTGGACGTTATATTATTTGTAACGGTTATAAACCAAAAAAATACATTGATAACATCACGAAATTGATGGCAGAGACTGATTTAAAAGTCATTCCTGTTATTGATAATGTTCAAGAGGTTACCGATTTAATTGAAAGTACGGCAGATTTATCTAAAGACATTCAAATTGGTATACGTGTAGCTTCTGAAGAAGAACCAAAATTTGAGTTCTATACATCTCGTTTAGGAGTTCGTTACCGTGAAATTCTTCCGCTTTACAAAACGATTGTGCAAGAGAATCCACGTGTAAAAATCAAAATGTTACACTTCTTCATTAATACTGGTATCAACGATACTGCATATTATTGGAATGAGTTAACTAAATTACTTCGTGTCTATTGTGATTTAAAAAAGGTGTGTCCTGAATTGGATTCATTGAACATTGGTGGAGGTTTTCCTATTAAAAAATCATTGCAATTTGATTTCGATTATGCCTATATGGTAAAGGAAATACTTACTCAGGTGAAACGTGTTTGTTCGGATAATGAAATTCCTGAACCTCACATTTTCACCGAATTTGGTTCTTTTACAGTAGGTGAAAGTGGTGGAGCAATCTTCAATATCTTACAACAAAAGAAACAAAACGACCGTGAACGTTGGAACATGATCGATTCATCTTTCATGACGAATCTACCAGATACTTGGGCGATTAACCAACGTTTTATCATGCTACCTATCAATCGTTGGAATGATGATTATGAGCGTGTATTGTTAGGAGGGTTGACCTGTGATAGCGATGATTATTACAATTCAGAGCAACATTCGAATGCAATTTATTTACCAAAATTCAACAAGCATAAACCATTGTACATAGGATTCTTCAACACTGGAGCATATCAGGAAACCATTGGTGGATTTGGAGGTTTAAAACACTGTTTAATTCCTGAACCTAAACACGTATTGATTCGTCGTGATGAGAATGGTAAAATTAAAACCGAACTATTCTCTGAAGAACAAACGGCTGCAGATTATTTGAAGATATTAGGGTATTGAAATAAATAAAGGTCACCTCCCTCGGTCCCTCCTCAAGGAGGGAAGACCAACAATGTTTCCCTCCTTGAGGAGGGATTAAGGGAGGTGAAAAATTACCTAGATCTTCTTAACTTTGTCCTATTATATTTTACTACCATGATAAAACTACAAAACTTCATCAACGGAAATTACATTGCACCAACAAGCAATGAGTACATTGATAACTATGAACCAGCTACTGGTCAAGTTTATTCTTTAATTCCTGACTCAGACGAGCGTGATGTTGAGATGGCTGTTGAAGCTGCTGAAAAAGCGTTTCCTATTTGGTCAAAAATGAGTATTGAAGAACGTAGTAAAATCTTGGTAAAATTATCTGAAGGAATTGAAGCACGTATGGATGAATTTGTACATGCAGAGTCTAGAGATAATGGAAAACCTGTTTCTTTAGCTGCTCATGTTGACATTCCTAGAGCTGTTTCTAACTTCCATTTCTTTGCGACTGCAATTACCCATTTTGCATCAGAATCCCATTACATGGAAGGAGAAGGTATCAACTTTACACTTCGCAAACCGATTGGTATTGTAGGATGTATTTCACCATGGAATTTGCCTTTGTATTTATTTTCTTGGAAAATTGCTCCAGCATTAGCTGCAGGAAATTGTGTTGTTGCAAAACCATCTGAAATTACTCCTTATACAGCATATTTGTTAGGTCAAGTTGCGAAAGAAGTAGGAATGCCTGATGGTGTTTTAAATATCTTACATGGCTTAGGAGCAAAAGTTGGTGATGCTATTGTAAAACATAAAAAAATCAAAGCTGTTTCTTTTACGGGAGGTACAAAAACAGGAGAATATTTGGCACGTACAGCTGCTCCAATGTTTAAGAAATTATCACTTGAATTGGGGGGTAAAAATCCTGTGATCATCTTTGCAGATAGTGATTTTGATGAAATGTTAAGTACTACGGTTCGTTCATCCTTTGCTAATCAAGGTCAAATTTGTTTGTGTGGATCCCGCATTTTTGTGGAACGTTCGATCTACGATAAATTTAAAACGGCTTTTGTAGAAAAAGTAAATAAAGCGATTGTTTCTAATCCTACAGATCCTAAAGCGAACATGGGAGCATTAGTTTCATTGCCACATTTAGAAAAAGTACTTTCTTATGTGGAACTTGCCAAACAAGAAGGCGGAACTGTATTAACAGGAGGAACACGTGTTCAATTAGAAGCACCATACGAAAATGGTTATTACATGCGTCCTACCGTAATCGAAGGATTAGCATACGATTGTCGAACTAACCAAGAAGAGATTTTTGGACCAGTTGTGACAATCACACCATTCGATACGGAGGAAGAAGCTTTAATGATGGCAAATTCTACAGAATATGGTTTACAAACTACACTTTGGACAAACGACTTAAAACGTGCTCATCGTATCGCAGATCAAGCACAATCTGGTATTGTTTGGATTAACTGCTGGATGGTTCGTGACTTACGCACGCCATTTGGTGGAATGAAATCTTCTGGTGTTGGTCGTGAAGGTGGATGGGAAGCTTTACGTTTCTTTACTGAGCCTAAAAACGTATTTATCAAGTACTAAAACAACTTGTTAGAAAAACAATACTCTCAAAAATTATATTCTATTGAATTAAATTTCACAGCATAGCTAATTTACGTTAACTATGCTGTGAATGATTTATGCATAGATCACATCCAACGCTTGACAAAACTTCACTGCAACTTCAGCTAAAATTTCAGGCGTATGTGCTTGAGAGACAAACCCTACTTCGTAACCACTAGGTCCTAAATACACCCCTACTTCCAATAAAGCGTGGTGTAAATGTTTGAATCCTGTCATGTCCGGATTGATCTCATCAGCACGACGAATCGTTTTATTTCCTGCGAAAGACAACCAAAAGATAGATCCTATCGTGTGAATTTCAAATTCGTAGTTTTTTGCTTTAGCATGTGCATTGATTGGAGCAATAAAATCTATTGTACGTTTTTCTAATTCTTCGTAAAATCCAGGTTTAGCACATTCAGTCAATTGTGCAATACCTGCGGCCATCGCTACTGGATTTCCAGATAACGTACCTGCTTGATAGACATCACCATCCGGGGAAATACGCGCCATGATTTCTTTACTCGCACCGTACGCACCTACAGGTAAACCTCCACCGATAATTTTACCATACGTAACGATGTCTGGTTTGATACCATAATGTTCTGCAGCACCAGAAAAAGCAACACGGAATCCAGAAATTACCTCATCAAAGAATAATAAAATCCCATTTTCCGTACAAATTTCACGTAAGGCTAATAGGAACGTTTTTTCTTGTAATAACAAACCGTTATTTGCTGGAATTGGTTCGATGATCGCACATGCAATTTCGTTTTTATAATTCGCAACACATGTTTTTAATGCTTCAATATCGTTCAAAGGAAGCACAATTGTTTCTTGCGCAAAACTCTCAGGAACACCTGCACTTGAAGAAGCACCAAATGTGATTAATCCACTTCCCGCTTTTACCAACATCGCATCGGTGTGTCCGTGGTAACATCCTTCAAATTTTATAACTTTATTTTTACCCGTATAACCACGTGCCAAGCGCAATGCAGACATCACCGCTTCTGTACCAGAACTTACAAAACGTAATTTTTCAATAAATGGGTTGCGCGATAAGATTAATTCTGCTAATTCATTTTCTAAACGTGTTGGAGCACCAAAACTTGCCCCATTTTGTAATGTCGCAACCACTTTTTCATACACCGCTGGGTGATTATGTCCTAAAATTAGCGGTCCCCAACTACAGCAG
Organism: Flavobacteriia bacterium; assembly: GCA_947455255.1. Taxonomy (GTDB): domain Bacteria; phylum Bacteroidota; class Bacteroidia; order Flavobacteriales_D; family Crocinitomicaceae; genus CANHVK01. The sequence continues at coordinate 20,449 of CANGOA010000018.1, forward strand.
AAATCCACAAATTCGTTGTCGTCTTCATCCCAAATACGGCAACCATCTCCTTTTTTGATAAACAACGGCGATCCATCCACCGATTTAAAAGCACGTACTGGGGAATTTACACCGCCAGGAAAATAATTTTTTGCAGTTGCAAATAAAGCTTCGGAAGTTGTTGTTTTCATAGGATAGTTGATTTGAAATTGTGGGTGTAAATTTAGGGATTAATATGTTAACACGAGATGTTAAAATTGACATTCTGATTAATATCGATTATTTTTCTGAAAACAATCTTTTTCCCAATTTACTGGATTATTTCGGATATAATTAGAAATATTCAAATAGGCCTTTTCATCACGGATAATATGATCATGAAATAATGGATGCCAACCAAAATTGAGATAATCATTCTTTTTACACCAACACGTGACTGCTGATTTAAATCCACGGATGATCGATGCGATATTATTGGATTGCTCACCGAATTGATTTTTTTTGGCGGATGCGGATGCATCCGTACGGCCGCGACGCATCGCGGCCAAATTATCGGATGATGCATTTTCGATGCTCGAAAATTCTGGGGATGATGGGTCGCGATGCGACCCATCATCCCCATTTGACACACATTCAGGGCCGCGATGCGTCGCGGCCCTACGGACAATATTGATGATGGCATGGAAATGATTCGGCATAACCACAAATTCACCTAATTCGATTTCCATTTCTGGACGCATCGCGATGGATTTTATCCATTCCGATTCAACTACTTTCCCGATTTCAGATAACATCATTTTTCCATCTCTGATTTTCCCAAAAAAATGCTGTTTATTTTTTGTGCAAATAGTGATAAAATAACTTCCTTCAGAACTATAATCCCATGATTGTTTTCGTGTCGATTGACCTCTGTATTTGTTTTGATATTTTTGATGCATTTGACCTTTTTCATATTTAATTTAATGAAAAAGATCATTTTACACATAATTTATCAATTAAATATTTGAAGTAAAATATGATTGATATTCTTACTTTTGAAAAATGAGAAAATTACTCCTTTTACTTATTTTAATTTTACCTTCTTTTATTTTTAGCATGGGCTGGAGTGATTGGAGTTTATATTCTCCTGGGAATACTCGATTAGATAATTATTCAGATCAGGGTGTTGTTTTAAATAAAAATGAAAGAATAACAGAAAATGTTGTTTGCTGGTACTTCTATAAAAATAGTATTATTGGTAAATACAATCCTGAATATATTACTAATGATTATAAATACTTTATTTTCAATGAAAATAACAATAAACTTGAAAAATTTAATTCATATAAAGGTTGGCAGTATTCTATTAAAAAACAAAATTTAAAACCACTTCTCTTTACTCGTTGGTACACTGAAGATTGGAAATTTTTTAGTCCAATATTATTATTTTTATTAATAATTTGGTTCCCAATTAGTTTGCCAATAACAATATTTTACCTACATATATTGATTAAATTAATAAAAAATGAATCTTCAAAACAGACAAGAAATATTATGCTTTTTATTTGGTTAGCTACAATTTTCTTTATTTTATTTAGATGGTTTTTAGATGAATTTCCTTCCAGTATTTAAATTTAAGAATTACCTTTTTTCCTTACAACCTACCCCTATATTCCCCTACGAATTGTATCTTTGAGACCGATTAATTAAGATTAATCCTATTTATTGTATTACAACTATTATTTTCAACATGGAAAATACACTTTCATACGCGCAGCAACAAGACGCAAACGATTCATTACGAGCGTACAGAGATCGTTTCTTTTTACCAACATTTCACGAAAATCAAGTTCGTTATTTCACAGGGAACTCCTTAGGATTACAACCAAAAACAGTTGGTTCATACATCCAACAAGAGTTAGACGATTGGGCAAAATGGGGTGTGGAAGGACATTTTCATGGGAAAAGACCTTGGTTTAGTTACCACGAAAATTTGACCGAAAAAATTGCGAAAGTGGTTGGTGCATTGCCTGGTGAAGTGGTTGTAACCCATTCATTGACAACAAACTTACACTTGTTAATGGTTTCTTTTTTCGCACCTCAAGGAAAGCGTAAAAAAATCATTTGTGAGGCAAAAGCATTCCCAAGTGACCAATATGCCTTGGAATCACAAATTAAGTTCCATGGCTTGGATTTAGCAACAGACTTGATCGAAATTGCACCTAGAGAAGGAGAACATTTAATCAACGAAGAAGATATTCTAGCAAAAAGTGCTGAAGTTGGTGATGAATTAGCATTGGTGATGATTGGTGGTGTAAACTACTATTCTGGTCAATTGTTTGACATGAAAAAAATCACGGAAGCAGCACACGCTGTAGGAGCAATTGCAGGATTTGACTTAGCACACGCGGCTGGAAATATCCACCTTAAATTACACGATTGGGGGGTTGACTTCGCAGCTTGGTGTTCGTATAAATATTTAAATTCATCGCCAGGCGGTGTTTCAGGAATGTATGTACACGAAAGACATGCAAACAGACCTGAGTTACCTCGTTTTGCAGGCTGGTGGGGTCATGATAAATCGGTTCGTTTCTTAATGGAGCCAGGATTTCAACCAATGCCAGGTGCAGAAGGATGGCAATTAAGTAATGCGCCTGTACTAGGGATGGCAGCACATTTGGCTTCCTTAGATATTTTTGACGAAGTAGGAATGGAAAAATTGTGTGCAAAACGCGATCAGTTGACTGCCTATTTAGAATTTATCATCGATGATATTTCTAACAAACATAAGGATTTGTGTACGTTTGAAATCATCACGCCACGCAATCAAGCGCAACGTGGAGCACAATTATCCATGTTGGTTCACGGTAAAGGAAAAGCGATTTTCGATAAATTAAGCGAAGTAGGAGTTGTTGCCGATTGGAGAGAACCAAATGTAATTCGTTTAGCACCAGTTCCATTGTATAATTCATTCGAAGATGTTTATTATTTCGGTAAACATTTGGCAGATGCAATTGTGGAATTGGCGTAAAAAAAAAGATATGAAAAAAATAGCAGTAGTAGGAGCAGGATTAGCAGGAAGTTTGCAAGCCATATTAATGGCGAAAAAAGGATATGAAGTATCCGTTTTTGAGCGTCGTCCTGATTTACGTAAAGCAAAATTGATTGCTGGAAAATCAATTAATTTAGCCTTATCTCATCGAGGGTGGAAAGCATTAGAGTTAGCAGGAATTGCAGATGACATTCGCGAAATTGCTATTCCAATGTACAAACGTTGTATGCATGCATTAGATGGTACGTTGACTTACCAACCGTATGGAAAAGAAGATGAAGCGATCTATTCTGTTTCTCGTGGAGGATTGAACCAAAAATTGATGAATTTGGCGGATCAATATCCTTCGATTTCTTACCATTTCAACAGAAAATGTAACGATATTGATTTAGCTACGAATACATTGACATTTGATAATTCAGAGTCAGGCGAACGTGAAAAACACCAAGTAGATAAAGTATTTGCTACCGATGGAGCGTTTTCAGCAGTACGTATGCGTATGCAAAAAAGCACGATGTTCGATTATTCTCAAAAATACTTGGACCACGGTTACAAAGAATTGGTGATTCCAGCGAATGAAGATGGAACACACAAATTAGATAAAAACTGTTTACATATCTGGCCTCGTGGCGAGTTTATGATGATTGCGTTAGCAAATTTAGATGGTAGTTTTACGTGTACTTTGTTCTTCCCAATGAAAGGAGAAGTTTCTTTCGAAAGTTTAGAAACGAGAGAACAAGTTTCTGATTTCTTTGATAAAACCTTCCCAGATGCGGTACAATTAATGCCTACTTTGTTAGATGATTATTTCGGAAATCCAACTTCAACGTTGATCATGGTTCGTTGTACACCTTGGAACTACAAAGACGATGTTGTATTGATTGGTGATGCAGCACACGCTATTGTACCTTTCTATGGTCAAGGAATGAACTGTGCGTTTGAAGATTGTACAGTATTCCATGAAATGCATGAAGAAGTAAATGGTAATTGGGATGGATTATTAGGTCGTTTCTCTGATCGACGCGTTCCAGAAGGAAATGCAATTTTGGATTTAGCCTTACAGAATTATGTGGAAATGCGTGATTTGACAGCAGATCCTAACTTCTTATTGCAAAAGAAAATAGAAGCGAAATTCAGCAAGTTATATCCAGAAAAATGGATACCATTGTATTCTCAAGTAACTTTCAGTCATACCCCTTATAGTCAAGCGATTAAAAACGGAAAAGTACAAGATGAGATCATGGCTGAAATCTTGAAAATGGACAACATCCATGAAAATTGGGACGCTCCTGAAGTCATGGAAAAATTAGTGTCTCTTGTTAAATAAACCCTTATGAAGTCTTTTCTACTCATTGTTCTTACTCTTCTCAGTATCAGCTCAGTATTTGCTCAAAAAAAGAGTAGAAAAGACTTTTTTGGTGGACCAAAAGATTATCGAAATTTAAGTAATAATGGTCTAACTTATTCCTTAGGTGTCACCTATACATTTGCAGATACAAGTAGTTTATTTCTAGATACCAGAACTATTTACAAATTTCAACCCAAAGGAAAAATTGGTTTATTTGCTGAAATCGGTACTGTTTCGTTTAACCTAAAAAAACCAAAATTTAAGTGGGGAAATTTAGTCAAATATACCGATTGGGGTCTAGGCATTAATCTTTATGGTGGATCAGAAAATACAACTGTTTACAATTCTGTTGCTAATACAACCAATCAAGTTTCTTTTGGTTCATTTTACCTTGGAAACATTACTGCAAGACTCACTTTCCACCATACATTGTACATTCCAAAGACATCCATTTTGATAGATAATGGATTAGGAATAAATTTGGACTATCGTGTGTTTAAAAATTCTAGCTTTGATAAAACAAACCAAGAATTAGAAGTATTAAAAATAAATACTCAAGCTTTTTCAGGGAATCTTTTTGCGCAACTTCACTATAATTTAGGGATTGGTCTAAAACTAAAACGCGGGAGTTATATCATTCCAACCATGCAATTACCTATTTTTGGAATCTACGAATGGCATAAAGGGAGTGCAAGAACCAACTGGTTTTCTAGTGAATATCTTCCCGTTATTTTTAAACTGAAATTCATCTATCTTTTTGAAAAACGTTCTCAAGGAGGATGTGAAAACTTTGGTTCAGAAGAAGATAGAAAACGTAACGAGGAATACATGCAAAACAAGTAATTCGCATATCCTATGTTGAAAAACACGTTGCTTCTTCTATTGTTATTATCGATTTTTTTAGGTGTAAATGCACAACAGGATTCATTATCCATAGAAAAAAGCAAAGAATTAGAGAAAGCATTAGTCAAATCTAAAACTTCGGGAATTGAACAAGCTGAAGTTGGAGGACTAACATTAACCAAAAAAGAGTTAGAAAGACTTCCACAATTTTTAGGAGAAAACGACCCTATTAAAGCCATGCAACTTTTACCTGGAATTCAATCCTCTGGTGATGGTAATGGTATCTATGTAAGAGGAGGTGGAATTGATCAAAATTTAATTACGCTTGATGATATACCAATTTATAATGTGTCTCATCTATTTGGATTTTTCTCTGTATTCAACGCGAATACCATACAAAAAATTGAACTTCATAAAGGTGGCATGCCTGCAAATTTTGGAGGAAGAGTATCTTCTGTAATAGCGATAACTACAAGTAATGGAAATCTAAATAAATGGAAGGTAGATGGAAGTATTGGAATTTTAGCATCGACGCTAACGATTCAAGGTCCTATAAAAAAAGACACAAGTTCCTTATTATTTTCCATGCGAAGAACCTATGTTGACCTACTAAAAAATATTTTTGCTGGTAATAATTTAAACTTTCAGACCAATTATTTCTTTTATGACATGAATTTCAAATATTTTCATCGATTAAATGCTAAAAACAAACTATTTGTAACCGGCTTTATGGGTTCTGATTATTTTCTATATGACGACACGAAAGAAAAAACTTTTTCAAATGAGATAAATTGGGGAACAAAATTAATTTCATCAAAATTAATCCATACAATTAATGAAACATCAAGTTTAACAACTACGCTAGGAGTGACGGATTATAAAATGGATTTTAAGGCTTCCATTTATAACTACTCTTTTGATTTAAATTCCTCTAATAAAGATATAGTTAGTAAAATAGAATACCTTAATAAAAAGTCAAATCAACTAACGTATCGCATTGGAATTGATAACACCTACCACATAATTTCACCCAATAATTTTCAAGCAAATGGAGGTGTTTCTAAGTATAATTATTCCAATTTAAAGGAACTAAATTCCAATGAAGGAGCGTTGTATGTTAGCGGAGAATATAAATTAACAAAAAAAATAGAACTTTCTGCAGGTATACGTCTAAGTTCATTCGTTCAATTTGGACCATTTACACGTTACGATTATTCTAAAGGATATGCACAAAAGGATTCAATTCATTTTACATCAGGAAAAATTATAACTAGTTATTTTAACCCTGAACCACGAATTTCAATAAGTTACACTTTATCAACTAACGCAGCTTTAAAAGCAGGATTTTCTCAAAACTACCAATATATTCATCTAGCACCCGTTTCCTCCATCTCATTACCAACAGATGTTTGGATACCAAGTAGTTCGATTGTTAAACCACAAATGGGAAGACAATATTCTATTGGCTATTACAAACAATTTCCTAAAAAAAACATTGAAACTTCCGTTGAAGTGTACTACAAACAAATGAATAATCTAATTGAATATAAAGAAGGTGTCTTGAGTATAATCAAACTTCAATCTAACTATGACGACAATTTTTTCTTTGGTAAAGGTCAATCCTATGGCATTGAATTTTTCGGGAAAAAGTCTATTGGTAAAATAACCGGATGGTTGAGCTACACCTTATCAAAATCCACGCGTAATTTTAATGATATAGAAAACGGAAGAACATTTTATGCTAAAAATGATCGCAGACACGATATCTCATTTGTGTTTAATTATGAAATCAATTCTAAATGGAGTTTCTCAGGTATATTCGTCTACAAAACTGGTAATGCAATGACAATACCTGTATCTAGGTATTTTCTACAAGGGAATATAATAAATACCTATTCACCTAAAAACTCTTACCGTATACCAGCTTACCATCGTGCTGATATTTCAGTTACCTATCAAATCAAAAAAACTGATGCTAGAGAATCTTCTTTAAACTTCTCCATATATAACGTATATGGTAGACAAAACCCATTTTATATGTATTTTGAAACGAAGGGTGACATTACTAAATTTTCGGTAGAAACAAAAGCTAAACAAGTTTCTTTGTTTACAATTTTACCCTCCATTTCCTATAAAATCTCTTTCTAATGACTATCAAACGTAATACTACTGATTCCCTTCTTGTTTGGTCATTTTACATCTGTACATTAGTCTTTACGTTTTTCTCTTGTTCTAAAGAAATCAAAATCGATTATCCAAAAACTGAAAAACAATTAGTTGTGGAAGGCTATATTGAAACAGGAAAATACCCGATTGTATTCTTAACAAAATCAAGTCCATATTTTGAAAAAATAGATAGTGCTAATATCGCTGAACTCATAGCTAGTGTTGCTAAAGTCAGTGTGATCTGTGATGGTAATGAAGAAGTGTTGACCTTACGTTATAATTCAAATTATTTTCCTTCGTATTATTATGAAGGAACGTCTATCCTTGGTGAAATTGGTAAAACATACTATCTAAAAGTTGAATTGTCTGGTAAAACCTATACATCAAGAACTACACTTGTTGAACCTGTTCCAATTGATAACATTTCATTAGTTACAACAACCGGAAATAAAATACAAAAATTTATAAATATTCAATTTAAAGACCCGTCAATAAAATCAAATTTTTATCGTGTTTATGCAAAACGTGTTGGTAAAGATTCTACTTTTTATCCATCTTATTTATCCACATTCAACGATTTTGGGTTTGATGGAAATAATTTTACCTATGAACTAATAAGATCCTATTCACCTATCGTCCAAAGCGATAATGGTAGATATTTTATAGATGGAGATTCTGTTCAAATAAAATTCTGTTCCATCGAAGAAAAACAATTCAATTATTGGAAAAAAATTGAAGGTCAAATAGCTTTAGCAAGTAATCCTTTTGGTATTTCAAGTAGTGACCCACTTTCTACAATTGATGGTGGTGCATTAGGTATTTGGGCAGGATTAAGTTCAAAATATTATACAATTAAAATAAAATAATCAGCCGATTAAACCTTTGGTCAATTAAAGAGTCATAGATATAGAAAAGCAAATAGATGGCGACATACAGCGATAAAGAATTACTGGAAATGTTCCATACGGATCAAAGTTCGTATGCCTTCAATTTGTTGGTGCGTAAATACCAAAAGAAAATCTATGCCCATGTACGAAGAATCGTTATTGATCATGACGATGCGAATGATGTTGTGCAGAATATTTTCATTAAAGTTTGGAAAGGATTGGAAAAGTTCAACGAAGACTCTGAATTGTATACGTGGATCTATCGTATTTCAGTAAATGAATCGTTGACCTTTTTAAAGAAAAAAAGAACAAAGTTTTTTATCCCTATCCACAATGTAGAAAAAGAAATGTCGGATAAAATTGATGCTGGAGAACATTTTTCAGGTGATGAGATAGAGAAAAAATTGCAAAAAGCGCTTTTAACTTTACCTGAAAAACAACGTATCGTATTCAATTTGAGGTATTATGACGAAATGCCATACGAAGAAATGTCAAAAGTGTTGGACACTTCAGTGGGTGCATTGAAAGCATCGTATCACATTGCGGCAAAAAAAATAGAAGAAAATTTACTTGGACGTTAAACCTTTCTAGAAAAAGTGAGTCCAATAACTATAAAAACAATGGAAGAATTAAAAAACATAGCGCCCCATTTGAGTCAACTCCCTAAAAAGGATGCTTTTACAGCTCCTGAAGGATATTTTGACGACTTGCCATCCATGATTCAAGATCGTGTGATTGCGCAGTCAAAAACAAAATCACGCGTATTTTCTCCTGCTTGGACATTTGGTTCATTAGGACTAGCAGCTGTACTTTGTTTAATCTTCTTTTTAGGTCAATCACCGGATGAAACAGTTGTTTCGCAACAAGAAGTCACTGCTTATGTAAGCGATAACATTGATCAAGAATTTGATGAAACCTTATTAGCTGAAGAATTATCTACATCTGACAAGGAAGTAACAACTTCAGAAACAAATTTGGAAGAATATATCTTAAATCAAGATATTGATGAGCAATTATTACGTGAAGAAATTTAACTTTGACCTATGAAAAATTTAGTTATCCTTTTATTTGTTTTAGTCACAGGATTTTCTTTTTCTCAATCTGAAGGAAAAGGCGATAAAATCGAATCCATGAAAATCGCATTTTTGACGAATAAACTGAATCTTACAGCAAAAGAAGCGCAATTATTTTGGCCGTTATACAATGAGTACAACCAAAAAATGGAAGCACTTCGCAAGGCTAAAAAATCAGAATACGACGAGATCAAAAGTAAAAATGGTACCCCAAGCGATAAGGAAATTGCTGTGTATATGGAAGAAGTGTTCTTAACCAAACAGAAAGAATTAGACTTACAAAAAGAGTACTATAATAAGTACATAAAAATTCTTCCAATGAAGAAAGTAGCTCAACTTTACCAAGCTGAAAATCAATTTAAAAAAGAATTATTACGCATTATCAAAGATAAAAAATAAGTCGTTTGCATTCGTTAGTAGCAGAACTTACTGACATCTTTCGTCAGCATGCCAATCCTTCCAAAGCGGAGGAAATGGAACGCTATATGAAAAATTTATTTCCTTTTATAGGAATTCAAGCACCTACTAGACGCTCATTACATAAAACGTGGTTGAAACAGGCAACTGAACAAACACTCACTTCAGATCAACGTTGGGAACTTGTACAAGAATTGTGGTTACAAAGTGAACGTGAATATCAACACACTTGTATCGATTGGATTGGAAGCTGGAATAAAAAGGAATGGGTAGTTGAAGATTCTTCTCACCTAACCTGGATCTTGACAAATAAATCGTGGTGGGATTCTGTAGACATCATCGCATCTCATTTTGTAGGTAATTACTGCAAAAACTTTCCTAAAGAAGGCGCACAACTCATTCAATCGTATCGAGCTTCCTACAATATCTGGTTGAACCGTACCGCTATTTTATTTCAATTGAAATACAAAAAAGAAACAGATTTACACTTATTGGAAAAAATCTGCGCACAATTTGAACCAAACAAAGAGTTTTTCATTCAAAAAGCGATTGGTTGGAGTTTACGAGAAGCGGGGAAAACGTTTCCAACGGAAATCAAAGCGATTGTAGAAAGATTGAATTTAAGTGGTTTAGCAAGAAGAGAGGCTTTAAGGAGATTGAGCTAAAATTACCCCATAAAACGTACATTAAAACCCAATTAAAACCTTAACTTTGCACCATAATTTACTAACGTAAACCTATGAGTGATCCTATCAAACACGAGTGTGGTATCGCACTTATCCGATTAAAAAAGCCTCTAGAATTCTATTTAGAAAAGTACGGAACGCCTTTTTACGCCTTAAGTAAACTGCATTTGTTGATGGAAAAACAAAGCAACCGTGGTCAAGATGGTGCAGGAGTTGCGAATATCAAATTTGATATGAAACCAGGACAACGTTACATTTCACGACAACGTTCTGTTCACAGCAAACCAACACAAGATATTTTTGATTACATCAATGGTCGCTTTAAAGCAATAGAAGAACAA
>CANGOA010000019.1 GCA_947455255.1 Flavobacteriia bacterium
GTAGCGGGGGCCCGACTCGAACGGACGACCTTCGGGTTATGAGCCCGACGAGCTACCAACTGCTCCACCCCGCACTATATTCAAATAAAGTACTAAACTTTAATTGCGGTACAAAGATATAATTTGTTTCTTTGTACTCCAAACTTTATTTAATAAATAATTCACATTCATGTCACATAAAGCAGGATTTGTAAACATCGTAGGAAGTCCAAACGTAGGTAAGTCTACGTTAATGAACCAGTTAGTGGGTGAAAAACTTTCTATTGTTACTTCCAAAGCACAAACAACTCGACACAGAATTCACGGTATTGTGAACGAAGAAGACTACCAAATCGTCTTTTCTGACACTCCTGGAGTGGTAAATGCATCGTATAAATTGCATGAACAGATGATGAGTTACGTAGAATCTTCGTTCAAAGACGCAGATATTTTACTTTTTATCACCGATATTTACGAAAGTGAAATGAATCACGCTGCTACCTTAGAGCGCGTGAAAAAATTAAAAATTCCAGTACTTTGTATTGTCAATAAAGTGGATCTTGGAAAACAAGAGCAAGTAGAAACGCGTTTGGCGTATTGGAAAGAAAAAGTTCCAAATGCTGAAGTGATCGCTGTTTCTGCATTACATGGCTTTGGAAAAGACTGGGTGTGGCAACGTATTTTAGAGTTGTTACCTGAATCACCTCCTTATTTTGATAAAGATGATTTATCTGATCGACCAGTACGTTTCTTCGTTTCGGAGATGATACGCGAGAAAATCTTCTTACATTGCGATAAAGAAGTTCCATATTCTTGTCAAGTGGAAGTGGATACCTACGAAGTGGAAGAAAAAATCATACGTATTCGTGCTGTTATCGTTGTGGAACGTGATTCTCAAAAAGGTATCATCATCGGAAAAGGTGGCGAAATGCTAAAACGCATAGGTCGTGAAGCACGTAAAGACATTGAAGGGTTCGTTGGAAAACAAGTGTTCTTAGAAACGTTTGTGAAAGTCGATAAAGACTGGAGAGAGTCGGAAGTGAAGTTGAAGAAATACGGATATTGAGAGTGAAGAGTGACGAAGTGAAGAGTGACGTTTAGAGGAGAGAGAAAATATAAATAGTAATTAAAAAGTTTGAAGGGAAAATAAATTAGGTTTTTTGAGGCAAACAAAAAATTTACTTTTGAGTTTACTAGAGTAAATGATAAAGTGAATTTTGAAGTTGAACGAAGAAAAAGCAATTTATTATTACTTCAACAAATAAAGATAATGAGCAATATAATAGCAATCGTAGGTAGACCAAACGTAGGGAAATCTACCATTTTCAATCGATTAACAGAATCGCAAAATGCGATCGTGAAAGAGGTTAGTGGGGTGACTCGTGACCGAATTTATGGTCGTGGTGAGTGGAATGGTGTACCATTTTCTGTAATTGATACAGGAGGATATGTACACGGTTCGGAAGACATTTTCGAAGGTGAAATTCGTAAACAAGTTAAATTAGCAATCGAAGAAGCAAATGTGATTTTATTTGTGTTGGACGTAACTACAGGTATTGTTGATTTAGATGAAACGGTAGCAGCGATGCTTCGTAAGTGTAAAAAGAAAGTGTTTATCGTTGCAAACAAAGTGGATAGTGCACTTCGTTTTGGATTATCTGCTGAATTCTGGTCGTTGGGCTTAGGAGAAGTATATGATCTTTCTGCAGCCAATGGTAGTGGAACAGGTGAATTATTGGACGATTTAGTAAAATGTTTCGATAAAAATGCCCCATTTGTAGATGACACAGATACACCTCGTATTGCGATAGTTGGAAAACCAAATGTGGGTAAATCCTCGTTTGTAAACGCGATTACTGGTCAGGACCGAAACATTGTAACAGATATCTCTGGAACGACGCGTGATGCAATTAATACACGTTATAAAGCGTTTGGATTCGACTTCATCTTGGTAGATACTGCAGGAATTCGTAAAAAAGCGAAAGTAACGGAAGATATTGAGTATTATTCTACGCTTCGTGCTGTGCGTACCATTGAAAATTCGGACGTTTGTATCTTAATGATCGATGCAACGGAAGGGATCCAAAAACAAGACTTGGTGATTTACTATATGATTGAGAAAAACCACAAAGGAGTGGTTGTCTTAGTCAATAAATGGGATTTAGTGGAAAAAGACCACATGACCATGAATGAGTATGAGGAGAAAATACGTGAACAGTTGGCTCCGTACAACGATGTTCCGATTATCTTTACTTCAACGGTAACCAAACAACGTATTCACAAAGCATTGGAAACAGCGATGGAAGTGTATGCAAACCGTATCAAGAAAGTTTCTACTTCGGACTTGAACGACTTGTTATTACCAATCATTGATGCAACTCCACCGCCATCTGTAAAAAGTAAATATGTGCAAATTAAGTATGTGACACAATTGCCAACACATGCACCTGCATTTGCATTTTTCTGTAATTTACCTCAGTACGTTGCGGAGAGTTACAAGCGTTTCTTAGAGAATAAAATCCGTGAAAACTTTAACTTTTCGGGGATTCCAATTCGTATTTTCTTTAGAAAAAAGTAATCAATTTGAACATTGGTTAATTTGAAAATAGATGAATTACTTTAGTAAGAATAATGATACAATTTGCGCGCTTTCTACAGCGAATGGAATGGGAGCTATTGCGGTAATCCGTGTTTCTGGCGAACAAGCGTTGGAGATTGTTTCGTCTATTTTTTCAAAGGATTTAAGTCAAGTAGCAACACATACTGCGCATTTTGGTCGTATTCGCAATGGAGAAGAGATTATCGATGAGGTATTGTTGACTGTATTGCATGGCGGGAAGAGTTTTACTGGCGAACCAACCGTAGAAATTGCGTGTCATGGTTCGACCTACATTCAACAACAAATTTTACAATTACTGATAGCAAAGGGATGTCGTACAGCGCAGCCAGGTGAATTTACGATGCGTGCGTTTATGAACGGTAAAATGGATTTGTCGCAAGCAGAAGCAGTGGCAGATTTGATTTCGTCCCAAAGCAAGCGTGCTCACCAAGTCGCAATGAACCAATTACGCGGTTCGTTTTCCAATGAACTTCGTGACCTACGTGAGAAGTTAATTCACTTTGCGAGTTTGGTAGAGTTGGAATTAGATTTCGCGGAAGAAGACGTAGAATTTGCAGATCGTACGGAATTAAAAGCCTTGGTAAAAGAGGTGTTGACCTATATTCAAAAATTAATTCGCTCCTTTGATTTAGGGAATGCTTTGAAAAATGGTGTTCCAGTAGCCATTGTTGGCGCACCAAATACAGGGAAAAGTACATTGTTGAACCAATTATTGGGCGAAGAACGTGCCATCGTGAGTGATATCGCTGGGACAACCCGCGACGTAATTGAAGAAACCTTAAACATCGATGGAATTTTATTCCGTTTAATTGATACCGCAGGTATTCGTGAAGGATTAAGCGATTCCGACAACGACAAAATTGAGGCAATCGGTATTGAACGTTCCAAACAAAAAATACAACAAGCCCAATTAGTTTTAGTCCTTGCTGATGCAACGCGCAGTGATGTGCAAGAAGTCGCGCATTGGGCGAGTGAAATTCAAGCAAACAATCCTGATAAACATGTATTGTTGATTATCAATAAATCAGATGTTAATCAACAAAAAAATGAACTTTTTGTACCTTATTTGTACCTCTCTGCTTTAACAGGCGAAGGAGTTTCCGAATTATCAACGTGGATGGTGGAGCAAATTACCCAAGGTGTGGATATCCAACAAGAGGTGATTGTAACCAATGCGCGTCACGTGGAGGAGTTACAAAAAACCTCGCTCGCGCTTCAAGCAGCTTCCGAAGGATTAGAAAACGGAACGACTGGCGATTTTATCGCAATGGATATTCGTCAAGGAATGTACCATTTGGGGAGCATCACTGGAGATATATCTACCGATGACTTGTTGGGTAATATCTTTAGTAAGTTTTGTATTGGGAAGTAGTAACCATAATTTATTTGATCGAATTTAGTTTGGGATGTATACAAGCTAGGTATATAAAGTTTAATTATGACATCAAAAATAAAAGATTTTTTTACTCTCCCAGATTTAGAATTATCACAGGAATCATCAGTTGACCCTTTAGGTATGCAAATTATCTGGACGAAATATGGGCAAGATATTTTTGGTGAAAAAATCAATACAATTGCTAACGATTTACGCGTTTTGTCTTTTAATCTTTTTCACCATCATTTATTACGACGTATATTTCATGAACATTCGGAAGAAATAGTAAAAGCTAAAAAACAATACCTAAATTGGCAAACCGAGTTTGATGTTAAAGCTGGATTATTGATCTTTTTAGAAGATTTAGTTACTCATATTTTTTATCATTCAGACAAAACGGAAGACACTGAGATACTTGGAGTTCTTGGGATGACTAAAGCACGATCGGTATATAGTAGCACAGAAAATAATTTGATTTTTCTAGCAGCAGATAAACGAATGGGGGTGTTGAAAAATCAACTCAACTTAGGTATGACTGGCAGATACAAGGGTTCAATGATCAGCATGCATTTTTTTGACAGAGCCTTTTCCTATACTCCTAATACTTGGGAACAGGTGGATCGTTTCTTGTTAGAATGGGAAGAACTTAAACAACTGGAGAATTTATTAATAGAATGGATTTTAAAGGTGCTATTGAAAAGTACTGGAAAAGAATTTCCTAAAATAAGTGTAGAGCAATTATTGAATGATAAAAATTGGGGTAGTATTTCAGGTGGTTATTTGACATGTTTTCGTCAACGCGAATTACCGAAAGCATTGCAAGATTTTTGGAGAGATAAATTAGGCCTAAACTCGGGTGCTCCGAAGGCACTATTTACCGCAGTAACTCAGACAGAAGAGTCGCAACCAATTTTACATCGTGAAGTTTTTCTAAAAGCGATAAAATATTTAGAAAACGAACCTAGTGAAAAGAAAAAGCTGGAAGCTGTGTTAACGGTGGAACCAATATTATCTCATGCTTCTTTTATATTTAGGTTTCTTGCTCAACCTCAAGTTCAAAAATTGGAAGATCATTACCCCATGTTAGAAAATATGAGAAAAATAATCATCTCTGAATCAAATTTTTACGAAGTGGATGTTACGCCTCGATTAAAGTTATTGCATAAGGTTTTAATTAAGGAAGGCACTATATCTGAATGGGTAAAAGAATTATTCATTTATCATAAAAATATCATGATTGGTCGAGGTGGAAATGTCTGGGTGGAATTAACAGAAAACAATACATTAAAACATTATTTTTCGCCTCAATTACCCGATTCTATGAATACGATGGAAAAATATTTAGAGAAGCGTCATTGGAGGCATACATATTATCTGGAGACATTGATTTCTATCAATAAAGGATTTAATTGATGGGAGAAGGAATTAAATTATATCGTCATTTGGAACAAGAGTTGCTGAAAATCGGTAAGTTAAAGCGCGCATGGTTCACAACTTTTAATTTGGATATTAGTTTTTTTGAAAAATATATTCTAACAGCAGTTTTAGGTAGTTCCTATCTTAATTTAAAGATTCCTCAGGATTATGAATCATTAAATGAGAGTTTAGCTAATGACCTAAGTGATCTGGACGGTGAAAAAGTAGAGGTCAAGGTATTTTATGATTTCAGGGCATTGATGCATACAGGTAGGCCTAAACAAACGACAATACCAATATACGCTATCGATGTTAAAGAACTAAATTCGAAAAACAAATTACGCTTCAATGACGGAGTCTTTCATCCTAAAGTTTGCTTGTTTGAATCTTATAAAGGAGAATTTTGGCTTTTGGTTTCATCGGCTAATCTAACTTTTGGTGGATGGAGTAAAAATAGAGAAAGTTTTTTTTTAGAGAAAATAACTGAAAGTGATACTGCAACCGAAGTATCTCAATTTTTTCAAGCAGTTTCTAAACCTTTTTCTGAATTAAAAAACAATCAATTATTTAAAGAATTAAAGAATAAAAAGAACTTCTCAGAAGAAACTTCTAATTGGCAATTCAATTCTTCTTTTTCTGAGAAAAAATTCTTGGAACATATTCTACCTAAAAATACAAGTCCATTCTTGAGAACTTGGAGTCCTTATTTCGCAAAAGATTTAGACCAATTGTTAAAAACTCACTTCTCTGGTTTTGAACAACTAGAGATAGTACCAGATAAGAATATAAATAATAAGATAAGAATCACCCAAGAGGCTTATATGGCATGTCTTGATATAGAAAGCTTGACATTTAAACAAGAAAAATTACATCCAAGTGCTTTAGAGAGTTTAGTTCATGCAAAAGTTTGGTTAACAAATTCCATTTTAGCAATAGGATCTTGGAACATGACGAAATCTGGAATGAATATTTCAGAAACGCACAATAATAATTTGGAAGCAGGGGTAATTATACAATTAAATGAAGATGATTTTGCAGAAGTGATGAAACATGCCAATGTATCTAACTTAACCGCACCTGAACATTACAAGGAAGAGGAATTAGAAAATGAAAAAGATGGACTATTAAATTCATTTACATTAACTGCTGATGTATTAATTAATTGGGATAAATTGATCATTGAATTGACACATCCATCGTATGAATCATTGATAGAAAATATTGACCAAAGTACTACAATTTGTTTACCTGGTTTAGGAAAAGTTCCAATTCAACATTTAAAAGAAGGAATCAGTTTTCGTCAATCAACGAAGTCCTTTTTAATGGACCGATATTTTGAAATTGAAAATGATGGAAAAATACTTTTTTCTGGATATTTGCGTGAATCAGGCTTATCAAATAGACCCACTCATCGCTTTGAAACGTTAGATGATTATTTGAAAGGATGGGTGTTAGAAAGGCCTGAAGATAAAAAAGAACTACACAGATTAAATTTTACGCAAGAGGATGATCTAAATGGACAAGAATTATTAGAAAATAGTCAACAAATTCTTAGTGGTACTGGCCAAAACGCTTGGTTTACAAGTTTTTTTGCATTCGAATGTATTGCAAATAGAATTAATGAAACCATTGCTCTTTCAGACAAAGAAAGAAATAAACAACTAAAGTTAATTGGTCGGGTTTTGCCTGGTAGTTTAAGCGAATTAAAAGGGCATTTAAGTAGTTTATCTGAACTTTATCTTCAGGACCCTAAAAACTTTGCAAAAAGCCCAATTTATTTATGGTTTTTGATTGAAAAAGCGAACCAATTAATATCTAATTTTAATTCCTTAATTCAAATAGAATCCGAACAAATTGAATACATAGAGAATCTTCCATGGGATGAAATTTTACCAAAAGAGGTGCTTTCTGAAATAGGAACGGATAAACTCAATGATTGGAAAGATTATTTAATAAAAAAAATGATTCCTGTTCAATGAAAGTTACACCAGAATATATAGCAAGTATCATTAATTACCAATCTAATGGTATTGACTGGAATTATAACTCTGAAGGTAAGGATATGCGGAATCTGCAAGCAAAAGGATCCGCACGTGTTTTTAATTTATTAGAAGAACATAAACTTGCTTTACTTGCGGACGAGGTAGGCATGGGTAAAACGATACAATCATTGTCTGTGTGTGCCGCTTTATGGAATCAAAAACCTACCGCAAAAATATTAGTACTTGCACCGCGTGATGAAATCGCAAAAAATTGGGAAAAGGAGTACAAGACGTTTGTTCGTCATCATTATCGTAATAATGATGATATTGTTAAAACTGTTTCAGGCCAATTACCAGTTAAGAAAATGATCTTTGCAACAAATCTTTATGCCCTAACCCATGAGGTTCAGCAAGATTGGGGACAATTTTTTATTGGTAAAATATCTTCCTTTAGTTGCCTAATGGCGGGTGACAAATCCATTGATCGATTGGAAAAATTAGGAATCAAAAATCTTGAGAAAGCAAAAGAATTGAGAGAGGAAGAAGGACCGAGATACAATGAAGAACTTATGCGGTTGATTCGCGAAGAAATTTTGTCCTTTGCCACAGAAAACGAACCATATTTTGATTTAATTATCATAGATGAAGCGCATTACTTAAGACGTAAAGATGGTAATAGTTTAAGAGTGAATGCAGCAACTACATTTTTTGGAGAACCTGGAAATGCAAATCAAAAACCCATAGCTGATAAAGTATTATTGTTAACAGCAACACCTAATCACAGTTCATCAAAAGATATAGGGAGAATTATTAGTTATTTCTCCAATAAATTTGAACGCCAAGATTATGGAGATATATTAAAAAAATTATGTGTGCGCCGTTTACGAAGGTTGAGTTCAAGGGGCTTAAATAAATACAACTATCGAAAAGAAATAGCTTCACAAAGCAATTTTAATGACAATCCATTAAGCGAACTGTTTTTCGCTCTATATCAGCACGAATTAGCAAAAGAAGTACATAAAAATAAATCATCAGGACAAGGAGGTAAAGGAGTTTCTAGAATGATGAAATACTTAGAAGGGGTTGAATTTATTCCTCATGATAATGAACAGATAATAGTCGAAGAATCTGATGAAGAATCAAAACTAGTCTCCTCTGATTTCTCTAGTGGTTCAGATGCACAGCTGCTTTTAGGAATATCCCGAAAATTTAAAGAAGTATTTGGCACTGATCCAAAACACCCAAAATATGATAAATTAGTAGAGGACCTTACAATTCATCATACTGGCGAAAAAGCAGTTGTTTTCGTAAGGAGAATTCCATCTGTTTTTGAAATTGCAAAACGAATAATGAGTTTCTATGACATGAGAATGTGGGATTTGTTGCAATCTAAACACTTTTCAGCATTGAATTATAATGCTTTAGATAGAAAAAGTTTTATTTCAATAGTGCAAAACTCGTATGCTGAAGAAACAATTCAAGAAGAGAGTACTGAAGAAAAAGACATTGAAGAATCGCTAGGAAATATTCCTCAATCAAAAGTACTAGGCCTTTTTAAAATTATGAAAAATGATTCGAATAGAGCTACAGATGCCGCTTATTTCAGATTGCGTTTTTCACATTCAAAGTCTTCAATTTTTTCAATATTCTTTTCTCCAGGAGAAGATTATTATGCTAAACCGTATAGTAATTTAACCTCTTATAGGTTCAGTGTTGGAAACAAAGAACTTGAAAATTATTATAATTCTGGTTTAATACATAGAACATCAAAATTAGAAAGTACTACAACATCGAAGGATATTCGAAGTATATTGTTAACTAAAAAGCAAGTTGAAAAAGGAGAGGAAACAAAAACAGAAATTTTTCCAACTTTAATAACACTTTTTTTAACCCTTTTAGCAGAAGATATTGAAAATAAAAGTGAGAATGATATTATTACAGCTACCTATTTAAATTTCGACTACTACGAACGAGAAGCTTTCTCAAACTTCATAGAAAAAGGAACTCTTTTGGCTTCACAAGCAATTGTTTGGATGTATGACATATATATACGAGTTCAAGCTAACGAGCATAGACCATTGTTACAATATGTTAATTTTTGTAAGTTTATAAAAGAGGAATTAAAAGTCCAACGGTTATTTGAACAGTTAAAAGAGGCTGTGCTTCATTTTAAAACAATATACACAAAGGTATTTAGTATTAATGGCCAGGTTAATTTACTTGAAGAAAATTGGGACAGTTTTAATAATGCACAACCAATCTATCCTTATAACGCTGACAATACTAACCAAAAGGTCTTGCGTTGTTTCAATACTCCATTTTATCCGGATTTTTTAGTTGCAACATCTGTACTACAAGAAGGAGTTAATTTACAATATTTTTGTAACACAATTTATCATTACGGAATGGCATGGACTCCTGGAGATAATGAACAAAGAATTGGAAGAATTGATAGGATGTTCAGTAAAATTGAACGTAAATTAGAAAAAGATCCAGATTCAAATTTAAATATCTATTATCCTTACCTAAAAGATACGATTGATGAGGAACAATTGAGTCGTTTTATAAAACGAAAATACAACGAGGAAGCATTAATTGATAAAGGAGCCGTAATAGAGATCAATGAAGGATATTCTATCGAAGAAAATGAAAATGAAAATTGGGAAAAATACTTAAGAGTACCCGAAAAAAATGAAATAAGCGACCCTTATCCAGTATTAATTGAAGATTTTAAAGGAATAAAATCGCCTAAAATTGATTTTAAAACAACTTCATTAAATGATTTTTATAATGCCATTTCATCTGCAATTAGTGAACTTGATGTATTTAAGTCTTTGGTATACTTTATTGACCAAAATGAAAATCAAAAATTATTAATAGATCCCTCATTAACTAATAAAAGAAAGCAGCCAGTTATTGTAGAATTATTGTTTGATGCAATTGGTACAGGTATTAAAGGAAAAAGTGTCTATTGTTTAAGAATGCGTACACCTTTAGCTGCAATGTCCAAATTAAAAAACATTCGACAAAATTTTAAAGAGAACAGTACCATTCAGTCTAAATATTATCCAGGAATTAAATTATGTTTGGATCAAACTCAAACAGGTGGTTCTATTTGGGGGATTTATATGGCTTGTGAACTCCCATTGTTTATAGAAGACTTTAATGTTAATCCATTGAGTAAAAATGAAATACAAGATATTTTTACTCGACTTGTAACGTGTGCTGATTTAACGGAGGGTGAAATTTTTAAACAAGATATAACCAAGGAATTTTTAGACCTCCCAACGCAAGAATACGATTTAAAAAAACAACCAGGTTTTAGATCTGCGAAACAAACCGACCGGCCAAAAGATTGGATGTTAAACGGGGTATTTATTACTCAAGAAATGACGTTAGACAAATCTTCATTTTACGATATTGAGAAGCAATCTGTTCTTTTCAATCATTCCAATTTATATGTTAAAACTTACTTTGATGGGTCAATTTGGAAAGCTCAAATTGCACATTCAATAAAAGACCCAAATCCAGAAGAATTAGAACTTATGGAAAAACACTTTAAGGTCTTCAAAAATAATCTGAATTGGTGATGTTGTAACAAAGGGGAAAGTTGGTCATTAATGAATTAATTTTTAGAAATGCTATCTGTTTAAATTTGCCCCCCTTTTTATTTACCCTCATTTTCCATCGAACAACATAAAAAATTTACGTTCTACCCTTCTACCTTTGAAGCTAAAACATACATTATGAAGGATAATCGCAAAAAATGTTTGATCTGTAAAGAACCAATGGCGCGTTGGTTTTATGGTATGCCAGCTTATGATGATGTCGAAGAAGGTTTAGCAAATAACACGATTATCTTAGGTGGATGCTGTCTTTCAGATGATAATCCGAAATGGGCTTGTGTAGTATGTTGTATTAGCTATCGTCATGATGGGATTGGGTTTCTTGATAAAGGATTGATCGATCAGGACTATTTTACAAAGACTTATCAACTTCCAACTAAGATACAAATGTTATTAGCAAATGATTTTTTAAAGACACCTAAAACGATACGTAGTGTCGGTTTTCATTTTCATGAAGGTGGTTATTCTTCAAGTTTTGAAGATATTCGTTATTTGGATGGAATTCTGATTTGGAATCAGTTTGAAACACAAATGGATTTTCTGTATAATCAGTATAAACAAGTTCAACTTCCAACACAGGTTTTTCTACTTTCTGCAAAAATGAAAAAGAAGTTAGACACATTTATCACCACTTCAAGATGGAAGAAAGATTACTTTCAACCAATATTAGACGGAACGCAATGGGAACTCGAACGCATGTTTCAAAAAAAACATAAAAAATCCTATGGTTCGAATGATTTTCCGAAGGTGTATGAGGAATTGAAGATACTTTTGCAAACAGCAAGTTGCAAAAGTTGCCAATAGTACATTGACGATACTTTTTTGGCATGTAGGAAAACGCATACAAGATGAAGTGCTGGAAAATGAATGTGCGGAGTATGGAAAACAAATCATAACAACAGTTTCAGCACAATTAGAAGCAAAATACGGACGAAATTTTAACGTGAGAAATGTACGAAGAATGGTTCAATTCTCGCTGGATTTCAATGATTTTGGAATTGTATCGCCACTGGATACACAATTGAGTTGGTCACATTTTATTGAGTTATTCTCCTTAAAAACAAAAGAGGCAAAACTATATTATGCACAGCATTTCATAGAACAAAATTGGGGTAAACGAGAACTTCGTAATCAAATTCAACGAAAAGCTTTTGAGCGTACAGAATTAGCTAATTTACAATTTTCAAATGCACAGCCTGAATAATACGAAATAAAGGAGGATGAAAACGAACCTATAGGTTTAATTTTGTGTGCAGAAAGCAACAAAGAACAAGTGGAATTACTCGAAATGCACAAAGATGGAATATTAGTAGCGGAATACTTAACCGTGATGCCTCCTAAAAAAGAATTGGAAGCGAAATTACATCAATTGTTGGTGGAAGCTAAAGAAAGAATTGAGCGAAATAAAGGATTAATTTAAAAATGAAGAAATTAAATCGTACTAAACAACCCTGGCCTACCAAAGCAGTAATGTCACAGATCTATGAAAAGAATCTGTGGGGAGGAAATCCGAGTGAATTTTATTCGGGGGAAGGTTCGCATGACCCTATTTTGGTAACTCCATACATCGAAGTCATTTCTGATTTTCTGAAGTCTTTTGAAACACCACTCACAGTTTGCGATTTGGGGTGTGGTGATTTTAATCTCGGAAAGAAATTGGTGGAATTTGCATCACATTATCATGCAGTTGACATCGTACCTGCTTTGATGGAGTACAATCAAACAAAATTTCAAGCTTCCAATTTAACCTTTCACTGTTTGGATGTGGCTGTAGACGAACTTCCAGCCTGTGATTGCGCGTTGGTACGACAAGTATTACAACACCTTTCCAATCAAGAAGTACATCAGATTTTGGAGA
The DNA here is from genome assembly GCA_947455255.1 of Flavobacteriia bacterium. GTDB lineage: Bacteria > Bacteroidota > Bacteroidia > Flavobacteriales_D > Crocinitomicaceae > CANHVK01. Next base: position 12,857 of record CANGOA010000019.1, read on the forward strand.
AGTTATCGCGCTATCGTTATGTAATCATTACCGAACATTTACCAGTTGGCGACTTTGAACCCAACAAAGATAAAATTTCGGGTCAGGGAATCCGTTTGAAACAAAATAGTGGGATAGATGTGTTAGCTGCTCCCTTTCATTGGAAGGTGATAGAAGCGAAGGAACTTTTGTCGTTGGAACTGGAAAATGGTAAAGGAAGGATTGTAACAACCTTATATCTACATTAATTCTTTTTTGCTCCATCCATACTCAAAATTTTCAATTCCACCCGACGATTTAACTGCCTGTTGACAGGATTATCGCTACCGTCTGGATTGGTATTACTCACTGCTGGTTGTGTTTCTCCATAGCCTTTAGAGATCAATTGGTAGCCTGGAATTCCTTTTTTTATTAGAAAATCAACCACTGATTTTGCACGTTGATCGGAAAGCACTAGGTTGTACGCATCTGTTCCTTGAGAATCTGTATGTGCAGAAATTTCTACGACCATGTTTGGATATTTCGTTAAAATGGCAATTAATTTGTTTAACTCTACATTCGAAGCTGGTCGTAGGCTCGATTTATCGAAGTCAAAAAATAGATTTTTGAGTATAATTTTTGAACCTACTATTAAGGGTTGGAGTTGAATCACATCGTGTATTTCATAATAACTGGAACCCTTAGCCACATCGATGTTTGTGGATTGAAACAAGTAATTTTCTACTTCATAGGTCACATTGTAATTTTCCCCTGAAGGAAGAACTAGTAGATAACAGCCACTAAACGTATTTGCATGGTAAGTTCCAGATAAGATACCAGTTTCATTGTCGGTAACAGTAATAAGTACATCTCCGACAATTGGTTTACCGAAGGGATCAGTTACACAACCTTTAAGTACGGTAAGTGGGGGTTCCACAAAGGATTTAAACGTAATGCGATAAATATCTTTTTCACCATAACCACCTGCTTTAAAAGAAGAATAGTATGCACGTTGTTTGTTAGGGCTCACTACCAAGTAAATATCATCTTCTGGTGAATTGATGGGATAACCGATATTGACAGGTTTTTCCCATTGATTTGTAACCGCAGATGTGCTTGAAAAAATATCAAAACCGCCCATGGTTTCATGTCCATTTGAACTGAAGTACAGCGTCTTTCCATCCGGGTGTATAAATGGTGCGTCCTCTTCAAAAGGAGTATTGATGTTTGGACCTAAATTCGTTGCTTTTGCCCATTCTCCATTCGGGAGTTTATTGCTCATGTAGATGTCCCTTCCTCCATATCCTCCTGGTCGATCACTCACAAAATACAGTTTTTCTTCATCGGCAGACATGAAGGCACTTGGTTCCCAACCCTTTGTATTGATATTGTTATTTAATTTTTCTGGTTTGGTCCAACGATTTCCATTTAAATGGGTATGATATAAATTCCCAGACCCATCTGTAGAGTCTTTGTAAATGAGGATAATATGTCCATCCACTGTAATTCCAACCGATGCTTCATTCCCTTCCGTGTTAATCGTTTTTCCAATATTTTCCCCTACATCCCAGGTCGTATCTTTTTTATGGGAAATGAAAATATCTTCATAAGTAATCCCTGAATTATCACCTACTCGGCCTGTACTATTTGGTTTTCTAACGGTATAAATAAGGGTGTTTTCATCGGCTGTTAGTACTGGTGAATATTCTGCATATTGTGTATTGATGTTCGGACCTAAATTCGTAATTTGAACATCTACAGGTTGTGCAACTAATTTTTTAGCAACCTTACACATTTCAATTTTTCGTTCGACTTCTTCCGTCAAATCTCGTTCTTTGTGTGGTGAGATAAGAGAATTAAAATGTAAATAGGTTTCAATTGCTTTGTCAAATTGATAATCGGAATGGTAAGCATCTCCTAAATATAAAAATGCCATCTGATGTTCCTTATCATCTTTCAATGTACATTTTACCAGACAAGTTATAGCATGCTCGAGGTAATGAATGGCAAGAGATTTTTTGGTGTTAGAAAGAACATAACAAACCCCAACGAGGAAATTTAATTCTGGATCTAGGGAATCTTTTTTTATCACTTTAAGGTATAAAGGCAAAGCTTCAGCGAAGCGATCATTTTCAATTAATTCATCTGCTTTTTCAATATTTTTACTGTCTATTTCACTTGCAATTTGGGAAAATACATCTGTTTGTGAAGTAATAAATAGGCAAATTAAAAGGAAGAAGATCTTCATGTGTTTTAAGCTAAGATTAAAACACAAAGTTTGGATGTAAATTCAGTAAATCAGTTGTAAAACTTATTTTTATAATTACATAATTAACATTTATTAGAGTAATTTTCATGTAAATTTATGCCTCTATACAATCAATTTATTTATGATTAGAAAAGTTTTATTGCTATGTATACTTATTTCCTCTTTTGGATTTTCACAAAAAGAAACATCCGTTTTATTTATTGGAAATAGTTTTACTTTTTATAATAAAATGCCTTTTTTATTTAAGGATATATCCAAATCACTTGGTCATGATGTCATTGTTGATACTGTGATAAAAGGAGGTAAAGATTTAAATTTTCATTCTTCTAGAGAGTATACCTACAATACGATTAAAGCTAGAAAATGGGATTTTGTGGTGATTCAAGCAGCGAGTAATGAATTTGCACAACCGGATAAAATTATTGAAAAGTCCACTTTACCGTATGCGCAACAATTAGTCGATAGCATCAGGGCGAATGATCCATGTACGAATATTATCTTTTACATGACTTGGGGGTATAAGAACGGGAATCCAGGCTGGAAACCAGTATCTTGTTATGACTCCATGCAAATTCGCATTGAAAATCAATATTTGAAAATAGCGGATAAATTTTCGGGCAGTTTGTCCCCTGTTGGAGCTGTATGGAGGGAAGTTCGTACTAATTTTCCGGATATAGAATTATATAATCCAGATAATAGACATCCATCTTTAGAAGGTTCGTATTTGTCAGCTGCGACTTTTTTCACTTCTATTTTTGGGGAAAGTCCTGAAAATTGTAATGTAGCAGTTGAAATTGATTCGAAAACCAAAATAAATATCGAGAAAGAGGTGAGCAAACTTGTTCTCTCTAACTCCATAAAATGGAAATGTGCAGCAAATAAACACAAGTTAGATCCTGGGTTTGACCTTAAATTGATGGATAACCAACTAGAACTAACAAATCATTCAAAATTAGCACATAGTACAGAATGGGATTTTGGGGATGGGAGTGTATCTAATGACCATAGTCCGAAACATATTTACACTAAAAAAGGAGAATTTACAATTACTCAGAAAATAATGAATAAGTGTAAAATGGATACCATTCAAAAAACGGTTATTGTAAAATAATTCAGAAAAAACCAGTTTCCTTTAAAGAGAAACACTTCATCAAAAGAGTAAACCGCACACAAACGGTGATTTTATAGATGTGTTTTGATGTTTCTTGTTAAAAGAGGGTTTTAAATTCCACATTACAGATTGGTCTACAGATGCTTATAACATTCAGTTTTTTACATCAATAATAAATCATTCCCTTTTACTACTAATTTAAAGCCCAATATTACTTAAAATATTGGGCTTTAATGTTTTGAATAAAAAAATAATCGCTTGAATTATAACTTGACACGTAATCCGATTCCATTTTGAAGTGAAACAAATGTATATGATTTTAATTCAGGGATATTAATAAAGTTTACTGTAGGACGAGACTCTGCAAAGATGCTAATTCGTTTGAAAAACTCACATCTATTTCCACCTAATCGAAGATTTAATCCAAGTGGAATATATGCCGAATAGGCACCAGCATTTTTGTTTTGAAATGCTTCTGTTCCAGTTGTGAAAGTATTGTCTTTATATCCATCATATATCATATGATTATTATGCTCAATTTCAGTTACATTATTAAATGAAACACCAGCTGTAGCACCTATTCCAGAATAAAATGAAAATCGTTTACCTAATTTAGCTTTTAATAAATAAGAAACATCTAAACGTAGTTGTTCGTAAGTGTTTTTCATGGCATATTCATCTACATTTTTTGCCTTCGCATAAATTTTTTGTCCTGTTTTTATAGAGGTAAGCGTATCATAAATAGATGTCGTTTCCAGAAGATAATTACTGGATAAGTTTTCACCAGATACGTATCCTATTCCTACACGTAGGGAAGAGTGTTCCATTTTTTTAAATTTTAATCCTGCCATTAAAGTAACTGAAGCATAGATGTTATTTTGTATAGTTCCACTATGAGGCCCCATATTCATATCATTGTTCAAACTTTTATTTTTACTGTAGCTGCTTAAATCTTTTGTAAGTAAGATAGAATTTGGAGCTAATTTTTGAAAATCAGACACATTAGTAAAAGGTAAACTAGCAAAACCTAATGTTGGTAGTGCAGATAAATCATGAAGTATAGTACTTTTTTCACGAATAGTGTCGGATGATTCTTGTGCAAATGTTGTAAATCCAGCTATCATTATGAATAAGCCAGTAATTGTTTTTTTTACCATCATTGAAATTTTTTGAATTTATTACAGAATTAATTTAACACAGTCTCATTTCATTTATTGAGACTATGTGATGTATAAACGTACAATTATGGGTTTTATTTTATTTATTATACAATTCTATCTTAATGCTAAGTTGTGAATCTTTTCCTACTCGTATTTTAGAATAGTAATATTCTGTGAATTGGAACCTAAAGAGTCGTCGTTTTTTCTTTGTTTAATAGTTCACGAACAGCTTGTTGATATTCTCCTGGGTTTTTCGCCTTTTTAATTCTTTTAAAGGTTTTTTGTGGATCTGCAAAAGTGGTAGCGAAATACTCCCAAAACCCAAGCATTTTCATTCTTATGGGCGTTGGACCAGAAAGAGATGCATCGTATTGATGGTAGATGGTGTCGTGAAAGTCACTGAAAATTTCCCAACGATTTTCGGGATATTCAAACGTGTTATTTTTAATCATACCTGGTAAAAAAGGATCAGCGATGAGTCCTCTACCAATTAAGAAATGGCTTATGGAAGGAAAACGTTCTTGAATTTCTTTAAATTTTTTAACGGAAGTAATATCTCCGTTGTAATATAGCGTATGTTTCGTATGATCAATACAGCGTTGAAAGGAATCTAGATCAACAGCACCTTTGTATAGCTGTTTGCCTATACGTGCGTGAATTGCAATGTTTTTTAAGGGATATTTATCCAAAATTGGAAATGCATCTAAAATTTCTGTGGCATTTTCATAGCCCATCCGCATTTTCATAGAAACAGTTACATCGGTTTCGTTGTAGACACGGTGTAATATTTCATCAATTTTGTTTGTCTGACAAATTAGTCCCGATCCCATTCCTTGTTTCGTAACCATAGGATAGGGACAACCTAAATTCCAGTTGAGTTCTTTATATCCAAGTTCTTGAATGTATTTTACAACGTGTAAAAATTCATCTGCGTCATTTGTAATGATCTGCGGAATCAAATCCAAGGTATCGTTATGGTCTGGTTGTAGATCTCGTTTGTAAGAATTTTTGATTTCTAATTTCCCTTGAAAACGAATGTAAGGAGCATAATACGTATCGATACCTCCAAAGTATTTATGGATCGCATTTCGGAAACGGAAATCCGTAAATCCTTGTAAAGGGGAAGAAAGTAAGGTAATGCTCATAATGAATTATAAAATATATAAAACCAGTAGAGCCGCAATGTGTTGCGGCTCTACTGGTTTTATATGTTATGTTTTTTTATTTCGAATACCACGCTTCCACCTCTTCGATCAATAACGCAGGTATTTCTAATTTGTTTTTCTTTCTGTAACCGTTCAATTTTTGGTGAACTGCTGTAGGTTTTGCCTCCAACAATTCGTCTACACTAGAGAAACCTGCTTTCGCCATGTGTTCTGCCCATGTTCCAGGTACACCAATCGATTGAAATGCTTTCAAATCTGGTCCTGTTTGGAATTTTTCTGGACGCATTTGTGGGAAGAACAATACTTCTTGAATCGATGAATTATTCGTTAACAACATCACCAAACGATCGATACCTATCCCCATACCTGATGTTGGTGGCATACCGTACTCTAAGGCACGTATGAAATCTTGATCAATAAACATCGCTTCGTCGTCGCCTTTTTCAGACAAACGTAATTGCTCTTCAAAACGCTCGCGTTGATCGATAGGATCATTCAACTCAGAATATGCATTCGCAACTTCTTTTCCGTTGATCATCAACTCAAAACGTTCTGTTAATTCTGGATTATCACGGTGTTTTTTACACAAAGGCGACATTTCAATTGGGTAATCCGTAATGAACGTTGGTTGGATGTAGTTTCCTTCACATTTTTCACCAAAGATTTCATCAATTAATTTTCCTTTCCCCATCGATTCTGTTACTTCGATGCCCATTCCTTTTGCAGCAGCGCGTAATTCATTTTCGCTTTTTCCGTTGATGTCAAATCCTGTGAATTCCAAAATAGAATCACGCATGGAGATACGCTTGAAAGGTGCTTTTAACGATATTTTATTTGGTCCAACCGTGATTTCTGTGTCGCCACATACGTCCATTGCAACCTTCTCAATCATTTGTTCGGTGAAATCCATCATCCAGTTGTAGTCTTTGTAAGCTACATAAATTTCCATTACGGTAAATTCTGGATTATGCGTTCTGTCCATTCCTTCGTTGCGGAAATCTTTCGCGAATTCATACACACCATCAAATCCACCAACAATCAAACGTTTTAAGTATAACTCATTCGCGATACGTAAGTACAACGGAATGTCTAAAGCGTTATGATGACTCATAAATGGTCGTGCAGATGCTCCACCTGGGATTGGTTGTAAGATTGGCGTTTCTACTTCTAAATACCCTTTTTCATTGAAGAAATTACGCATCGAAGTCATTGCTTTTGTACGTTTGATAAAGGTATCTTTCACGTGTGGATTCACCACTAAATCTACATAACGTTGTCTGTAACGCAATTCAGGATCCGTAAATGCATCGTGCGTATTTCCGTCAGCATCCGTTTTTGGTAGGGGAAGTGGTTTCAATGCTTTAGATAACAAGGTAAATTCTTGTACATGAATTGAAATTTCACCTACCTGTGTTTTGAATACGTATCCCTTCACACCGATGAAGTCACCAAGGTCTAACAATTTTTTGAAAACCTCGTTGTACAATGTTTTATCTTCTCCTGGACACAATTCATCGCGGTTGAAATATACTTGTACACGACCAGTACTGTCCAATAATTCAGCAAAAGATGCTTTTCCCATGATACGTTGACTCATCAAACGACCAGCGATGCAAACCGTTTTTCCGTCTTCGAAGTTTTCAGAAATTGCACTTGCAGTATCTGTTACTGGATATAAATCTGCTGGGTAAGGATTGATTCCTAACGCACGTAATTTGTCTAATTTATCTCTACGTTGAATTTCTTGTTCTGAAAGTTCGATTGCACTCATGGGGTTATTGCTAAAAATTTGGAGCAAAGATAATCTTTTTCAGGCTTTTTTCTGCAACCATTTGGGCAATAATATCGATCCTATTATGAGGTAGGGGAAATACGAGATGAGTCGCCAAATAACTGCTAGTGCAACAATTAACAAAATCGATGAACTAAACTCGCCCATGAGTTCTCCAAAAGCAAATTCTGCGATACCACTTGCACCTGGAGTTGGACTGATCAACATGAAAATCCATAACACCAATTGTTTACCTAAAATAAAGATGTGGTTGAAAAAAGAAATGGGTAAAAATGCCGCCAAAACACAATTAATCACCAAATAACGACAGGTCCAAGAAAGAACTGTAGCACCAAAACTGCCCAACCAAAAACGCTTGTTTTCTTGTTTCATTTCTGTGGATGTAAGTTGTAAATCATGTTGTAAACTCACCATTTTCCCTTGAAATTTTCTCAAAAAAGGGATGTGACAAAGTTTGTAAAGAAGTTGTCCGATTCCTTTAGGGAAAACAAACACACTTAAAAATAGTAGCACGCAAACCAAGGCAATAATCCCGAACCCACCCCAAAACACCAAAGCGATACTTTTATCTACCCATGTTGCATTCGGGAATAACATGTCGGAAGAAATAAAGCAAAATACAAAAGGAATGAGAAGAATGAAAAACAGGTTGTCTAACAGCGCCGTAATCATGACAATGGATGTCGACCGACCCAAATTGATTTTTTCTTTATTGAGAATAAACATCGCGACGGTAGCACCACCAACAACCCCAGGTGACAGTGCAGAGGCAAATTCCCACAATAAAATGACATTAAAGGCCTTTTTCCAGGTCAGTTGTTTTTTGGTTAAAATCCGGATACGCAACATATAGGCAAAATCGCGACCTACCATGCATAAAAATGCAAGAAACAACCAAAATATAGAAGACGAAGTCCAAGAAATTTCAGTGATGATATCGCTTAACTCTTCTTGTTTGAATGTTCCGTTTTTGCAAAAGTAAAATTCTTTGGAATCGGTATAGTCAATCTTGTTATTATGATTTACATCCTTCCAGCAATGTGTACCGTATTGCTTTGTTTGAATGAAGTGGGTTTGATTTAAACTATTAAATAACAGATATGCTGTGATACTTAAACCAAAGAGTATGGCAAGGTAAATTTTCCAAGAAGCGAAAGCGGAGTTCATAACTACCTCACTTTTTTCAAATCCAACACCACCTCAATATCCCAATTTGGGCGAACTGTAATTGTTTCGTTCGACCAACGCGTTTCTTCAGCTTGTTTTTTAAGTGTCAAACTTCCTGTATCCCAACGACCATTTTTATTTTCGTCTAAGATAAAACGAACATTGTAATCGCCTTTATCTAAAAATCCAAAGGTGTAAGTTTTTTCATTAGTCAGCTTGATATGTGATTCAATCAATTTGCTGTCTTGAAAAAGCTCAATGATTGTTCCTACAGGAATTGAATCCAATTTTGCAATGATATTCCCAATTTGTTTTTCTTCTATCGGAGTAATCGAAAGGTCAGTTTTAAAGTTTCCTGTAAAGTTTTGGAAACGAATAGATTGATTTAATAATTTAACTTTCAGATTTTTATAATCGTTTTTAGGAAGCTGAATCGCGATGGAATTTTCCGTGTTTTTGTTTACTTGTATCTTCAAAGGAAGTGTATCATTCGCAAATACCTTTATTGAATCGGCATTGAAACTACCTACCAAATCTGAAAAATAAATAATAATTGGTTGATTTGGAAGTTGTTTTGTCTTAGTCCAATAACGTGGAGATTTTTGTTTGTCTTTTAATGGTAAACGAATGTAGACACTGTCTTTAAAGCTTGATGTTTGAATATGCAACGGAAGCGTATCCAATTGTTGAAGCTCAGTAAATAAACTCAAGGAATCCGTTCCATGTGTTTGAATGTACGGTTTAATTTCTTTGTCCTTTAGATAGAAACGAGCAGAATTAAGTTCATTTGTCGCACCTAGTATGATTTGGTTTGGTCCAACAAAACTTGCAGAGCGAATCAAACGCTTAGGTGAAGGAGGGAACATTAAAATCGGTAAAGAATCCTTTGTGTTTTTAGTAATATGAACAGCCTGTTTTGTAAATCCAACCTGTTCAAATGCTTGAGGTATTAGGTCTTTGCTCTTATCATCAAAAGCAATAACATGATATTTTCCAGGTTTTAAATAGGAAAATGTAAAAGCACCCTGATCGTTCGTTGTTGTAAAATAATTTGCTTTTTGACTGTAATTGCTTGCGGTATCAGCTAACAAACATACATTCATTTTAGCAAGCGGTGTTCGTTTTAGTGCATCCAACACCTGACCTGTATAACTTAATGAATCTATCCAACTTCCAGTTGAAAAAACATAGGTCATCAGTGTGTCATTTCCTTCGTGAATATCCTTAATCGTTTTATTGAAATATATCGCGTAGGTTGTTTCTTTCTTGAGTTCTCCGTTGATTTTCAGGATTAATTCTTTGTCTTTAGCTACAGCTTCTAATTTTACATCAGAAGGAACAATAAACAATGTGGTGTTGGGATCGTTTAATTTGTAAAATTCATTCAATTTAAAATGTATTTCCTTTGACTGAAATTGGGTCGTCATCGCTTTTGGAGTACTCGAAATTACTTGTGGAGCACGTGAATCTCTTGGTCCACCATCAATAGAACCTTGAATGGCACAGCCAACTGTTATACATCCAAATAGGATTAAAAATAATAACTTAACCACTTGCATAATTTTTCTAAATATATAAGATCTGTTTGACTAAAATCATCGAGTTTGTCACTGTCAACATCCAAAACAGCAACTACCTTTTCTCCTTTTAAAATGGGAATCACGACTTCACTCTTGGAGTCATTACTACAGGCAATATGTCCTGGAAATACATCCACATCTGGTACTAATTGGGAAGTTGCTTCCTGCCACGCTGTACCGCACACACCTTTTCCTTTTGCTATACGCATACAAGCTACAGTTCCTTGAAAAGGTCCAAGTATAAGTTGCTCATTTTCTACGAGGTAAAAACCCACCCAAAAGAATTCGAATTGTTGTTTTAATGCAGCAGCTGTATTGGAAAGGATGGCAACTAAATTTTGCTCATCACCCACCAATGCTTGAATTTGAGGAAGCAAAGAAGTATATTGTTCTTCACGCGTGTTACCAATAAGGGAGAAATTTTCTGCCATGAAACAAAGATAAAAGTTATTCTTTCAAAGTAGGAGAATCATTAACTTTTAAAGAAAGAAGTTTGTATTGATAAATATTTTTGCTGTGTAATAAGGTATCTAAATTGAATTTATTGCGTATTTGTTGATTAAAATTGTCTTGACAAATAATTATTTTGTCACCTACATGCACGTTTTCCACCAAATTTGTACTTGATATTTTTATTTTTTTGTCGTTCAATATATCTATATAAAATTGATTTTGAGCATTGTAACCTTCGTATACCAAAATCGAATTATTCACATGTTGTTTACCCTTAATTGCATCTCTAAGGAAGTAACCTAAATCATAATATCCTACTTCCCAAGGGTATGCTAATTTTCGAACTGTTTTGGAAATGATCGATTGATAAGGGGAGTAGAAAAATATAAACACTAACAAATATGGAGTAATTTTTCGAATTAAATTATTAGGAATGAAATTGTTATATTTTATGTAAGATATAATAAAATTAAAAAAGATACTTACCAAGATTGCTAAAAAAGGAAATAGTGGAATAATATACCATTCCAGTTTTGTTTTAGCATTTGACATTATTAGAAAAAAACTAACAATTTGTATAATACAAAAAACGGTTAGTTTTTTTAATTTTTCATTTGTTGAATACATTCCAATTAATGCACCAAGTGGAACAAAAAGTAGCCATTCTTTGTATTGAAAGTTCCTCAGATTCTCAAAATAATACCAGAATCCATTTGCATGATCATCGAGAATAGTCATAAATCTCCCTCCTAAATCATTTTGATAAACGGCTTCTAAATATCCTGGGTTTTGACTTTCTCTCAATAAATAATACCCAATTACCAATAGCATCATTGCAATAAATCCAAGGTAACTATGAATGTTTTTAAACAGAAAATTTAATTTTTTAGCATAGATTGCATAGATGAAAAGTCCTGGAAAAAATAATAGTCCTACGATACTTTTGGTCAGTATGGCAAGAAATGTAAATCCATAGAATAGGTAAATACTTTTTTTGTTTTCTTTTTCGAGAATAGCGAAAAAAGTGAAGCAACTTAATGTAGTCCAATAGGTTAACAAGGTGTCATAATCTCCTGTTCTAGATGCATGATAATCAATGTATCCTGAACTTGTAATTAGTACTAATACTGCTAAAATTGCAATCCAATAGGATTTTAACTGATTGAGACAAAAACGGTAAATAGCTATACAGGTAAAAAAAGCAGCCAAAGCAGAAGGGATCCTAATTGCCAATTCACCCGGACCGAAGAGTTTGATGAAAAACACTTGAAACCATATCATTAATGGTGGTTTTGTGCTCCACAAATCTGGTAGACCATCGTAGTAAGTGACAATGAAATTGCCATTTTTATACATTTCGAAGGCTGATATTGCTAAACGTGCTTCGTCCCAAATACGAATAGGAAAAGAAATAAGATGTCCAAAAATTGGAAAATATAAAAGTATAAGTATGAGAAGTACAAGTAAGATATGTTTGATAGAAAACTGCATACTTTCATTATGTTAATGAAAATCAAATATAGAAATAATTCACAACTCGTTTATCCATGAGAATTTTTCTACCTTTGACTAACAATCAAGCGCTTATCGGAGATGCATGCTACCTATGAAAAATCACATTTTCAAGAATACCTAGAAGAATTATTAGCAATTCCTTCATCGGATATTTTGGTTCATTGCACACCTGAGAATAAGCAACTTATTTATTTCGAAAAACCGACGAGTTCTGCGATTTCTTTTACGCTAACACTCGAATGGAAGCGTTTACTAGCTTTTGCGTCATCCGTACAGAAGTCTGCCGATACACAAACGCTTTGTTTAGCCATCGATACGGTTTCCCTGAAAGAAAATCAACAAACACCAATATGGTTGGTCCCACTTCGTTATCGCTTGAATAGAAATTTGAATACGATTGAAATTTCATTTGAATTAGAAGATGCATTTCTCAATCCATATCTTTCGATAGCATTTAAAAAAAATCATGATACTTTCTTAGAAAATATAAGCCTGGATTCCTTTGCATCGAAAAATGAATACGTTTACACCCTTCTAAAGGAACATTTCTACTTAATCTCTGAAATTGCGATTGTAGGAAATTTTCATCACCATCGTTTTTTGTTGGTGAAAGAATTGGAAGAGCTTCAATCGCAAATTCCTAGCGAATTGGTGCAAACTTTACTAGGAAATGAAAGTGATAAAACCAACCTTCCACTCATTATGGACGAAGGAAATTTAAGTCCTTTAGATCGTGATCAACAAGCAGTCATTCAGTTACTTGAAACAAATAATTTAGTGGTAGAAGGACCGCCAGGAACGGGTAAGTCGGAATTAATTACGAATATTTTAGGTAAACGACTGACCTCAAATTCTAGTCAATTAGTTGTTTCAGAAAAGAAAACAGCCTTGGATGTTATTGCTAAAAAACTTGCAAAGTATGGTTTAGATGCATATACATTTGTAATATCAAGTGAGACACGTACTAAAGATTTGACAGCTCAATTAGTAAGTACTTGGAAATTATTAGAAAACAACCTGCTAGAGTTGCGACAACCAATGTATTTGGGTCAACAAAAAAGAGCAAACTTGCAACTTTTATTAGATAAATTAACAGCTAAGGAATTGGTTGGAGGAATTTCGTACAGTACTTTTTTGGGATTAATAGCTGGAAAAGATCTTCAGGAAGTACCTTTTATTTCAAATACTCCAAACTTGAAAGATTGGTTGATCGATGCAGAAAAAATCAAACTATTTTTCAAACAGCATACGGAGGTAGGTTCTTTGAAATCGTATAATAAATCATGTTTCGACGCTACTGTTCGTTTGGATGAGGTGATTGAACAATTTGTTACGGATAGTCGTTTTTTTTATGAAATATTTGGAGTAAAAAGCTTTATAGAAGTAGAAAAACTACTTTCGGAAGTCATATATGCACAAATCATCGAAAACGAAGTTGTCAAAAAACAGTTTTCGCTTTTTGAAAAAGACGCATCCCGTACAAAATTCAAAAAACTGTACTTTGCTCTTCAAAAAAAGAAGAAAGAATTGGAGTTGTCAAGTACAGAATTGGCTTTGTGGAAGCAATTTCCTACCACATTACAGTTAAAAACATGGGAACGTGATTTAACAACAGGTTCTTGGTGGACACAGCGAAAAACACGTAAACAAATTGCACAAAACTTAAAGGAATTATCGTTACCACTCCTTGAAGTTATTCAAAAAGCGCAACTGATTACGCAACTAAAAGAAGAGTTAGCGCAACTCGAAATAGCTTGTTTGAATTTAGGTGTTCAACCCATTACAGCTGAACTTGAAAGCATATATCAATGGGTGACTCAATGGGAAAGTAGTGAACCTTCCAAATTGAAAGAGGCAGCAAAACGTTCCGAAATAGAACGGCTCAAATTAATTGATAATAACCAAAGAATCAGACAATTTATTCATTTTGTTCGAACATATTTTACACTTGAACCACATGAATCTTTGAGTGATTTTGGTAAACGACTTCAAGTAAATTTCTCTAATTCACTCGCTTTTTCAGGATTTTTAAGTCAACTTTCGTCGTCCATGTACCAACTTATTCAACGCTCAGATTCGTTTGAAACGTTAGAAAATTTTGTATTGAAATCACACTTGGTACAAATGGAGAATCTATTTCCTGTATTGCGTTCGTTTTCAGGAGAGGAATTAGCACGAAAATTAGAAGAGCTTATTCAAGTAGAAAATAGTGACCAAACAGTTTTTGTGGAATTTATTCATGCAAAACGCGCAATAAAGTTCCATGAATACCATCGCTTAATCCAAACCCCAAGCGTTAAATTAACCCCAACGGAGAAAGAGTTTAGAGCACGCTTGAAAAAAGGGAAATCACTTTTGGTCAAAGAATTTGCAAAAACGAGACATACCAAATCCATTCGTGAATTACTCAATTCTGAAGCAAAGGAATGGATCGAATTACTCATTCCCATTTGGTTATGTACACCAGGACAAGTAGCAACCTCTTTTCCGATGGCAACCTCCTTTTTTGAACTAGTAATTTTTGATGAAGCTAGTCAATTACCCTTGACACATGCCTTAGGAGCTTTACAACGAAGCGCACGTGCTTTAGTTTGTGGTGATAGTAAACAGATGTCGCCTGGTAGTTATTTTTCTAAAAAATCAGAGCAAATAGATCTATTGCATCATGCCTCCTATTATTGGAAAACGACGACTTTGACACATCATTACCGTAGTCAACATCCAGCCTTGATTGCTTTTTCAAATAAACATTTTTACCAGAATAAATTACTCGCATATCCAACAGCATTTCAACCAGAATATCCAATACGTTTACATTATTGTGAAACAGGAGTCTTTGTTGACCGAAAAAACGTGGATGAAGCAAAGATGATAGTACACGCAATCGAAAAACAAGTATTGAATACTTCAGAATCAGTTGGTGTGGTTGCTTTTTCACAGGAACAATTAACTTGTATCTGGGAACACTTGTCTCCATTAGCTCAGGAAAAAATAACGGAAAACGTAGAAAAAGGGAAAGGATTTTTCAAAACGGTAGAACAAGTTCAAGGGGAAGAATGTGAACAATTATTTATTTCGATAGGTTACGGTAAGAATGAAAGAGGTAAATTTCAATTACGCATGGGGCCACTAAATCGACGTAATGGTTACAGACGACTCAATGTACTATTTACACGTGCTCAAAAAATGATTCATCTTTTCACATCGGTAACTTCTCATGATTTTCCAATTACTGATAATGAATCCATTCAATTGTTACGATTATACTTGCAAGATGCTGCACAAATTCAGAAAGAAAATCCACTCCATTTTCCTTATGGTTTAGTCCCCAAATATCTAAAAGATATACACTTAAAATTTGATTCAATTTACGATTCCTTGAGCCAAGCAGATGAATTGATAAATTTTCATCAAGTGATGACAAAGAGAGGTTGGATAATGAGTTACTAATTTTAATTTAAGTCTTGTTTATCAGAAAGTTAACCTTATCTTAAAATATTCGTAAAATAAATCTGTATTTCTAATTCAAACTGCAAAGAATTAAATACATTTGATGTCCAATTATTATTTTTTTTGAAATGAGTTCAGAGCATAAAACCAAGTTAACCGCAGCTGGTGTTTTAATTACAATAGGTATCGTTTTTGGTGACATAGGTACATCTCCATTGTATGTTTTTCAAGCGATTACAAGTCAGGGTAAAAATTTATCCGAAGCATTAGTACTAGGAGGTTTGTCTTCTGTAATTTGGACTTTATTTTTGTTGGCATCTGTAAAATATGTTTATTTTGCATTGAATGCAGACAACAAAGGGGAGGGTGGAATTTTCGCTCTGTATGCGCTATTGAAAGATAAAAAGGCCAAATGGATTATTGTTCCGACCTTAATTGGTTGTGCATCCTTGATGGCGGATGGTTTTATCACCCCTGCAATTTCGATATCTTCCGCAGTGGAAGGACTTGCAAATATCAATCCTGACCTGCCGATCATGCAAATTATCATCGGAATTATCTTTGCTTTGTTTGCCATACAACAATTTGGAACGGTAATTATCGGTAAGGTATTTGGACCTATAATGTTAATTTGGTTTGGATTCTTGTTGTATTTGGGACTTCTTCATTTATCTCAGAATACGGAAGTTTTGAAAGCGTTAAACCCTTGGTGGGCATATAATATGATTGTCAATGTACCAGGTGGATTTTGGGTTTTAGGAGCGGTATTCTTATGTACAACTGGAGCAGAAGCATTGTATTCCGATTTGGGTCACTGTGGAAAAGGGAATATACGTGTAAGTTGGGGAATGATGAGTATTGTGTTGGTGATCCATTACTTTGGTCAGGCAGCATTGGCTTTATCTCCAGGTTTTCACTTGTTACCAAAGCAAACCATTTTTTATGCTATGGTGCCAAAAGACATGATCATTTTTGCGGTAACGATAGCAACAGCTGCAACGATTATTGCTTCTCAAGCCTTGATTACGGGAATATTTACCTTAATGAACGAAGCAATTAAGTTGAAACTGTGGACGAATTTAAAGGTAAAATATCCAACCAATCACCAAGGACAAATTTATATTCCATTCATTAATGGAGTTCTTTTAGTTGGTTGTTTGTTAGTACTTTGGAAATTCCCAACTTCTTCCGAAATGGAAGCATCTTATGGTTTAGCAATTACCATTAACATGATTATGACATCCATTTTATTAATCTTGATGTTATACATACGTTACCCAAAATCCAAATTGTTTTTCACTGCAATTTTTGCTATTTTCTTTGTGGTAGAAGGTGTGTTTTTATTCTCCAACATTCACAAAATCCCTGAAGGAGGTTGGTTTACCTTAGTGTTAGCAATTTTCTTCTTTTCTGCATTATATTTATTTTACAAAGCGCGACAATTACGTGCAAACATTACGGAATACATTCCAATGTCGCGTGTAGTAAATAAGTTGGAAAAAGTACGTTTGGATGATAAAATTCCTTATGAGGCAACAAACTTAGTATATCCTACACGTAGTGAAACGCCAGATAAATTGGATTCTACGGTTTACTTCTCGTTATTTAAAAAACGTCCACGTAGAGCGGATATCGTTTGGTTTTTACATTTAGAAATTAAAGCAGATCCATGGGGGGTAGATTACTCAGTAAACGAGATTATCGATAAACATTGTTATCACGTATCTCTGCAATTAGGGTTTAAAGAAGAACACCGTATTGAGTATATGATACGTAAAATCCATGATCACATGGTGGAAAAAGGAGAAATTGCAGGTAAAAGTATTTTTGATTGTGTCCGCGATGACATGGAAAATCCGGATTTCAAATTTATCGTACTTAGTTCCCGTGTAGCTACCGACAATAAATTGACTACGTTCCAAATCATTTGTGTGAAAGCCTACCGTTTCATAAAATCTACAGGATTGAAAGCTGCAGAAGATTTTGGTTTGGATAAAACGAATGTGATGGAAGAATATGTTCCAATCAATGTAACGAAACAATACCAACAAGAAATGAACGAAGAGTTTGAAAATTATTCGTGCAAAAATCCTAATTAATATACAACGACTTTCCAATTACAAATGGTTAATCAAGATCAAATTAAAGAATTACAACAACGTGTAAACGCGATTTCTATTTACCTTAAAATTCCAGAAAAAAAGGTAGAACTTCAAGAGGCAGAGTTGAAATCACAAGATCCAACTTTTTGGGATAATCCGAAAAAAGCGGAGGTAGCAATGAAAAACATTCGTTCGCTTAAATTTTGGATATCGACGTATGAAGAACTTTCTAATGCAGCGGATGATTTAGAGGTATTGCTTGACTTCTTTAAAGAAGGGGAGGCAACAGAAGCGGAACTAGATGCTTCTCATTTAGATTTGAAAACCAAGGTGGAAGAGTTGGAATTGAAAAACATGCTTTCCGGCGAAGAAGATCAGTTGAGTGCTGTACTTCAAATCACATCTGGAGCAGGTGGAACAGAGAGTTGCGATTGGGCCTCTATGTTGATGCGTATGTACATGATGTGGGGCCAAAAGAATGGGTATAAATTAAAAGAATTGAA
>CANGOA010000020.1 GCA_947455255.1 Flavobacteriia bacterium
CCTGTCAAACGTTGTTGTTCATCCATGGAAATCCCCAATTTTTTCATGGTTTCTTTCATTTCTGGCTCCACATCGTCCCAACTTTCGTATTTTTTCTTCTGTTTAGGAGCAGAATAATAAATGATGTCTTGAAAATTTGGTTTTTCGTACGTAACATTTGCCCATTCAGGTTCTGTCATCGCTTGCCAAGCTTTGAATGCTGTTAATCGATATTCCAATAACCAAGTTGGTTCATCCTTTTTAGCAGAAATGAATCGAATAATATCCTCATTCAATCCTTTTGGAGCTTGATCAGATTCAATATCGGTAACAAAACCAAATTTATATTCTTGATTTTCTAAATCTTTTGCTAATTCCTCTTCTGTATAACTCATTAGTTTGTTTACTTCGTTATTTATACTGAAAAACTCTCACCACATCCACAAGTTCTACCTGCATTTGGGTTTTCAAAAACAAATCCTTTGCCATTCAATCCACCTGAAAAATCAAGGGTTGTTCCGATAAGGTATAAATAACTTTTTTTATCGACCACAACTTTCATTCCGTTATCTTCAAAAACTTTATCATCCTCTTTGTCTTCATTATCAAATTTTAATTGATACATCAAACCAGAGCAACCACCTCCTTCTACGCCAACTCGGATAAAATATCCGTCTTTATTCTCGTCTTCCATTAGTCTAAGAGCTTGTTTCTTAGCGTTATCTGTTATTTTTATCATAGTGAAGAGTCTTAAAAATATCCTTATTTAGATTAATTATAAATAAAATAATTTTTCGTTACAAATTTACCCTTTTTGCGGTATTGAAACAACAAAATATTCGTTTATAAAACTTTTTTTTTGGAAAAAATTCTTCTTGTGTGACTTTCAATGATTTGATTGTATTAAAACAGCAACCTTTTCGCAATTTTATCGTACTATTTTTAATAATTAATGCTATTTTTGGAGGTTAGACAAGAGCCAACAATATTTTTTGTTGAGATAATTATATAATAACATGGAACATATATATAAATTCAATTTTTTTAAAGCTTTCAAATTATACTCATCAATTCTGATGTTTTTAGTTTGTACTTTAAGTTCTTCAATTTCATTTGGTCAAAATATTATTTCTGAGACCTTATTAACGTTCGCAGATCCTTATCCATCTACGAATATGTGTCCAAATACAGCACGATCATTGGGGGTAAAATTTAAAAATATAGGTGCTACTACACTTAGTAACAAAACTGTTACAGTCACAATATTGGTGACAGCACCAGACAATACTACTCAAACTTTTTCACAGCAATTTAGTGGTGTGACATTAGCTCCTACTGTTGGTATTCCAAAAACACTAACAGCGACAATAGATATGACTCAAGAAGGAGTTTGGGATTTTGCGATGTTATGTACCCATAGTACTGATGTTTTACCAGGAGGAGATGGTTTTGATAAACATGAATCTGTTTTTGTAGCAGGAAATATTATTGATTTAACTTCTTCGAGTGCTACCTCTTCTCAGTCACTTTGTCAAAATTCAATTTTAACAGATATCACGTATGATGTTTCTTATAATGCAACGGACGCAACAGCTAGTGGTTTACCTGCAGGTGCGAGTTATTCTTTCACTTATCCAACGCTTACAATCTCTGGTATCCCTACATCAACTACAGGTTCTCCTTTTACCTATAGCGTAACTGCTACAGGTAGTTGTGTTGGTAATGGCTCGGATTCTACTTTAACTGGTACAATTACCGTAAAACCGTTACCAACGCTTGCCTATGTTGGTAATGATTCAGTTTGTGAGCTGTTTCCTTCATCTGTTTCTCCTATTTCCGGAGGAACATGGGTTAGTTCAACTCCTTCTGTTGCTTCTATTACAAATGGAGGCGCTGTATCTGGTTTAGTCGGTGGTACTACTCAGTTTACTTTTACAAATACCGTAACAGGTTGTCATGATACTTTGCGAACTTTTACAGTTGTTCCTGTTCCAATAGTTAATACAATTACAGGTATATTTACGGTTTGTGCAGGTTCAACAACAGACTTAGATGATATAACTCCTGGAGGGACATGGTCTAGTGCTTCTACTGACGTTGCAACTGTAAATGCAAGTTCAGGTTTAGTGACGGGTATTAGTGCCGGTACTTCTGTAATAAGTTATACTGTGGTAAGTTTAGGTTGTACAACAGTTGTATCAACTACTGTAACTGTAAATGCTTTACCATCTGTGAATTTAATTTCAGGTACTAAACAAGCATGTGTAGGTTTATCAACTACTTTATCTAATACTACTGGTAGTGGAGTTTGGTCAAGTGCAACTCCTGCTGTGGCAACAATTGTAGGAGGAGTTGTAACTGGAGTAACTGCTGGTTCAAGTTTAATTAGTTATACAGTTACAGATTTAAACGGTTGTGCATCATCTGACACTACTACGGTCAGAATTTATGCATTTCCTACTGTCAATGCAATAACTGGAATAACTACAGTTTGTGCCTTAGATTCAACTCAATTGGCATCTACAACACTTTCAGGAGTTTGGTCAAGCGCTTCAACTGGTGTCGCTACAATTTCAGCAACCGGAATGGTTAAGGGGGTCAGTGCTGGTTCAAGTATAATAAGTTATACTTTGACTCAAAATAGTTGCACAACTACAAGAACTACAAATGTAACTGTTAATCCTTTACCTGTTGTGAATCCGATAACTGGAATAACAGATGTATGTGTTGGGTCTACAACTCAATTAGCTGATGCCACGAATGGAGGTGTTTGGTCAAGCGTAACAACTTCGGTTGCATCTATCGATGTAAATGGATTAGTCAGTGGTGTAGGTGCTGGTACGAGTTTGATAAAATATACAGTTACGTTATTAGGTTGTTCGACTTCAAGTACAACCACTGTAAATACTTTCTCCATGCCAAGTGTAAATCCAATTTTAGGAACTACGACGGTTTGTGCAAATGCAACAACTTTATTAACAAATACCACATTAGGTGGAACTTGGTCAAGTGGCACACCTTTAAATGCTTCAATTTCTGTTGGTGGATTAGTTACTGGATTAATAGCTGGAACTAGTTTAATATCGTATGCAGTAACTGTAAATGGTTGTACAACAACAAGTACAGCACTTGTTACTGTGACAGGTTTACCAGTTGTTCCTGCAATTACTGGTAGTTCTTCAGTATGTGTTTCTGCTACTACTACTTTAGCAAATTCAGTTGCTGGTGGGGCATGGTCAAGTTCAGCACCCGGATTTGCAACTATTAATAGTTCTGGGGATGTAGTAGGTGTAAGTCCTGGAACTACTACAATTACATATTTAGTATCACAATTTGGATGTTCTAATTCTGTTACACATGACGTAACTGTGAATGCATTGCCATTAGTATCTGCAATATCTGGAACAACAACTGTTTGTACAGGACTAACTACTCAACTAGATTGTCTTCCAGCAGGTGGTACTTGGTCAAGTGCTTCAACTGCAAAAGCAACAATAAGTAATTCGGGTTTAGTATTAGGTGTTGCTGCGGGTAGTAGTTTAATTTCCTATGCCGTAACCACTAATGGGTGTACAACAACAAGTACAGCTTCTGTAACTGTGAATACATCCCCAACTGTTGGTGCAATTTCTTCTGCTGGAGGAGCAAGTATTTGTCCTTTAGAAACAACTCAAATGTCGTCAATAACTCCTGGAGGTACTTGGTCTAGTGCTTCTACGTCTATTGCAACTATTGATCCTAGTTCAGGCCTCGCATCAGGAGTGTCTAGTGGTTCAAGTATTATTAGTTATGCAGTCACTTCTTCTGGATGTACTACTACAAATACATTCAATTTAACAATTAAAGTTACACCTGTTGTAGCAGCAATTTCAGGTGGTAACTCTGTTTGTTTTGGACAAACAACTCAACTTTCGTGTACACCAGCTGGTGGAACGTGGTCTACTGCATCACCTTTGGTTGCATCTATTAATAGCTCTGGTTTAGTTACTGGATTAACAGCTGGATCTTCTAGTATAATTAGTTATGCTGTGACATCTGGAGGTTGTACAACAACAAATACAGCTACAATTACTGTAAATGCTATGCCTGTCGTGGCGGCAATTACTGGTACACTAACTGTTTGTTCAGGTTTTACAACTCAATTAAATGATGTTGATCTTGGAGGAGTTTGGTCTAGTGCATCAACTAGTGTCGCAACAATAGATAATACTGGGTTAGTAAATGGGGTTTCTGCTGGTAATAGTGTTATCAGTTATGCTGTTACCACGAATGGTTGTACTACAACTGTAAATGCTACAGTTGTGGTAACAGCAACACCTTCAATTCCTGCGATAACAGGAGTTACAACAATCTGTGCAAACGGATCTACAACATTAGCAAATACAACTGTTGGTGGTACTTGGACTAGTGGTTCTACAGCAAATGCAACTATAGATCCATCTTCAGGTGTGGTCACAGGGTTAGCAGCAGGTACTACTCTAATTACCTATTCTGTCTCATCATCAGGTTGTTCGGCTTCTCGAACAATAACTGTAACTTTAAATCCTTTACCAAGTGTAGCAGCAATATCAGGAAGTTCCAATGTCTGTGTTGGTTTTACAACTCCTTTAGCAAATATAACTCCTGCCGGTATTTGGAGTAGTTCTGATCCCTCAGTGGCTTCAATTAACGGGTCAGGTGTAGTATCAGGGGTTACTGCTGGAGCTGTAACAATTAGTTATTCTGTGACTTCTAGTGGATGTACGTCTGCTAGTACTTATGCTGTTGCGGTGAACGCAATGCCTACTGTTGGAAATATCACAGGAGTTTCAACTTTCTGTTCAGGGACTACAAATCAATTATCGAGTGTTACTGGAGGAGGAAATTGGAGTAGTAGTAACTCGGGTGTTGCTACAGTGGATGCTTCAGGATTAGTATCAGCTATACTTGTAGGTTCAACGACAATAACCTATTCAATTACTTCAAATGGATGTACGTCTTCAAAAACAATTGATTTAACGATTAATTCATCTCCAGTTGTTGGAGATATTTCAGGAGGTTCTTCCGTATGTATGAATTCAACATTACAATTAAGTAGTGCAACTAGTGGAGGTACATGGATAAGTGGAACAACTGGTGTGGCTACTGTGAATGCTTCCGGATTAGTAAATAGTGTTAGTCCAGGTACAACTGTCATAAGTTATTCAAAAACAGCGGGAAGTTGTACTACAACAAAAACAGATACTGTTACAATTTATGCAATGCCCACTGTTGCAGCGATTACTGGGAACTTAGCTATTTGTGCAGGTTCATCCTCTCAATTAGCAGATGCAACTTTAAATGGAATTTGGAGCAGTGCTACACCTGGAGTTGCTTCTATAGATGGATTTGGGATGGTGATAGGAGTTTCTGCTGGTTCAAGTGTGATTAATTATGCTGTGACAACCAACGGATGTACTACCTCAACTTCTACTACTGTAAACGTAACTGGTGCATTGGTAGTATCTCCAATAAGTGGAACAACAACTGTATGTGAAAACGCTACTATTCAATTAGCAGATGCTACACCTGGAGGAACATGGTCAAGTGCTACAACTAGTGTAGCTACTATTAATAGTTCTACAGGTTTGGTAAATGGTCTTACAGCTGGAACAAGTATCATTACATACTCAGTTGTAACAAATGGAGTTTGTCCACAAATTGCCCAAACTACTGTAACGGTAAACCAGGTTCCAACAGTAAATTCAATTTTAAATAAAACAATTTGTGAAGGAAGTCAGGTTAATACTATTACATTCTCTGGAAATAGTAGTCCTACATATCAATGGACAAATTCAAATACAGCAATTGGTTTAGCATCTTCAGGAACAGGCGACATATCAGCATTTACAGGAACAGGAACAACTTTAGGTGGTCCAGCTCAAACTTCAGTAATTAATGTAACACCAAATATGGGTGGTTGTGTTGGTACTTCAAAATCTTTCTTCATCACAGTAAATGCATTAGATAATCCAGCTTTCTCATATTCATCTTCTTCATATTGTAATTTAGACGCAAATCCATCACCAACAATTTCTGGAACTTCGGGTGGAACTTTCGCATCTTCTCCTGCAGGTTTATCAATCAATTCATTGAGCGGTGTTGTAAATCTAACAACTTCATCGGATGGAGTTTATTCAATCACCTATACAACTGCAGGTTCTTGTCCGCAAGATTCAACAGTTTCATTGAGTATCTCAAATAATCCAAGTGTAAATGTGACAAGTGATCAAGCTGTATGTCATGGATCTAACTTCACAGCAATCAATTTTGCTGGAAACCCTGGTTCAGTATTTGATTGGTCTAACTCAAATAATACGATTGGTTTAGCATCTTCAGGAACTGGAAACATTGTATCTTTTTCAGGAACAGGTACAACTCCTGGTGGTTCTAATATCTCTGGTATAATAGTTGTAACACCTCACGCTGGTTCATGTATCGGAACGCGAGATACTTTCCAATTACAAGTAAAAGCGAAAGACAAAGCTTCTTTTACTTATCCTAGTAACACATTCTGTACAACTTTGGATGCTAACCCAATTGCTAACGTAACTGGAAAAACTGGCGGTACATTTACTGCTTCTCCATCTGGTTTAACTCTAAATCCTTCTACTGGTTTAATTACTTTATCAAGTTCTTCAGCGGGATCTTATGCAATGACCTACACTACAAATGGTACGTGCCCTAATACATCTACTCTGAATTTAACGATAGGAGATAATCCATCTGTTAATGCAATCTCCAATCAAACAAAATGTTTTGGAACTAATTTTGACCCAATTACTTTTACTGGATCATCAGGGACAACATTTGATTGGTCGAACAATAAAACAAGTATCGGATTAGTTGCAACAGGAACAGGTAATATTTCCTCATTTGCTGGTACTGGTGTATCTGCTGGTTTAACAACTCTTGCTGCAACAGTAACAGTAACTCCTCGTATAGGTTCTTGTTCAGGAACACCGAAATCCTTTGTACTTACTTTAAATTATTCTGACAATGTATCTATTGCATATTCTGATAATTCATATTGTGCTGCTGATGCAAATCCAACCCCAATTATTACTGGTACAACAGGGGGTGTGTTTTCTGCATCTCCTTCTGGTCTATCTATCAATTCGAGTACAGGTCAAATTAATATCTTAGCATCTACTCAAAACACATATTCGGTAATGTATCGAACTACAGGGGTCTGTGCAGATACATCGATTTCTTCCGTTGGGATCAGCTTTAGCCCATCGGTTAATAATATTTTGGGTCAAACTGTTTGTAATGGAACAAGCTTTACGCAAACAACTTTTACTGGTTCAGCTGGTTCGGTTTTTGATTGGTCAAATTCAAATACAGCAATTGGACTCGCTACATCTGGTACTGGGTCAATTGCAACTTTCACATCTACTAATTTAACAGCATCTGCAATTCAAGGTACAGTTACTGTAACTCCAAGAGCTGGTTCATGTTCTGGGACTCCTAAATCATTTATCTTAAAAGTGAATCCAGTGGATGATGCTACATTTAGTTATTCTGCAGCTTCCTATTGTAGTAATTCTTCAGATATTACACCAACTATTAGCGGAACTTCCGGAGGTACATTTACATCTACTCCTGCTTCTGGAATTTCATTAAATGCTAACACAGGTAAAGTAACTATTGGCTCGACAACCGCTGGTACATATAACATAACCTATTTAACTCCTGGTGTTTGTCCAAGAGTATCTTCAAATGTAGTAACAATACACCCTCAACCAATAGTAAACGCTGTATCAAATCAAATCATTTGTCAAGATGCAAACTTCAATTCAATCAATTTTAGTGGTACTTCTTCAACTACGTTTACATGGACTAATAGTAATACTTCAATTGGTTTAGCATCAACAGGAATTGGAAGTATTTCTTCATTTAAAGCATCAGGAACTTCAATTGGTGGAAGTCCTGAAACAGGTATATTACAAGTAACTCCGTCTATAGGATCTTGTTTAGGTAATCCGATAACAGTTGTTCTTACTGTAAATAGTTTTGATAATCCGTCATTTGCTTATTCTGATAATTCATTCTGTAAAACTCAAGCAAACCCTGTTCCAACTATATCTGGCGCGACAGGAGGAAGTTTCATCTTTAGTCCTACTGGTTTGGACTTAGATAATGTAAGTGGGTCTATCAATTTGTCAAATTCGACATCAGGTACTTATGCAATAACATACACGACACAAGGAAATTGTCCAAAAGATTCGACAGTTTCGATAGCTATAGGAAGTAACCCAATTGTAAATGCAATCTCTGATCAAACAAAATGTAATGGATCAACCTTTTCTACAGTTTCATTTTCTGGAAATCCAGGGACTGTTTATGATTGGACTAATACAAATTCTTTAATTGGTTTAGCGGCAAGTGGTACTGGTGATATTTTAAGTTTTAATGCTACAGGTACAAGTGCTGGTGGTACAACTATCTTTGGAACAGTTAGTGTAACACCTAGAATTGGTACGTGTGTAGGATCAGCAAAAACATTTAAATTGACTGTAAACGCTTTAGATAATGCGAATTTCTCTTATTCTAATACATCATTTTGTAAAACACAAGTTAATCCAACGCCAACTATTAGTGGATTACCAGGAGGAACCTTTACTTCTTTACCAGCAGGATTAGCAATGAATTCTGGAGGAACGATTAACCTTGGGACTTCGTTAAGCGGCGCTTATACCATCAGTTATACTACTCATGGAACATGTCCTAATGTAACATCTGTTCCAATGTCAATCGGAAGTGCACCGAGTGTGAATACAATTTCAGATCAATCGGTATGTACAGGTGGAACTTTTAGTTCAATTAATTTCTCAGGTTCTTTAGGTTCGGTATATAATTGGACAAATGGAAATACTTCAATCGGTTTGGCTGCTTCAGGAACAGGTAATATTTCAGGCTTCACAAGCGCGTCTTCTGGAGCAAGTACAATAACAGTTACTCCAAGTATTGGAACATGTATAGGTAATGCTAAAACATTTACATTAACTGCTAATCCAGTTCAAGCAACTAACCTTTCCTATGCTCAGCCTTCATATTGTGCAACTCAAGTGAATCCTACACCTTTAACAACAGGACCATCAGGAGGTACTTATTCGGCATTTCCATCTGGATTGTCAATAAATACATCGTCAGGCTTGGTTGATCTAGTAGCTTCAACTGCTGGAACTTATACAGTGACTTATACAGTAAGTGGGGTTAGTTGTGCAACAAATTCAACTACGCAAATTGCAGTAGGAGCAAATCCTTCTGTAAATGCAGTTGCTTCGCAATCAGTATGTGACGACGTTAATTTTACTGCAATTACATTTACAGGTACTATCGGAACTCAGTATTCTTGGGTAAATACTAATACAGCAATTGGATTGGCAGCTTCTGGATCTGGAAATATTAATTCATTTATAGGAACAAATTCTTCTAACAGTATTATTTCAGGTAGTGTAACTGTTACTCCAAGTATTGGAACATGTATAGGTAGTACAAAAACATTTACGTTAAGTGTTAAACCAACTGATGACGCATCCTTTAGTTATACTTCAAATAAATACTGTGCAGATGCTTCTAATCCAACACCAGCAATTTTAGGTACTTCAGGCGGAGAATTTACATCAAATCGTGGTGGAATAACATTAAATGGTAGTACAGGAAAAATTACAATTGGCTCATCAACTTCAGGAACATATGATATAACTTATTTAACAGGTGGATCTTGTCCAAAGGCTTCTACACAAGTAATTACTTTGGTTCCATTACCAACTGTAAATGTAATTTCAGATCAAACTGTATGTAATGGATCTAATTTTAACACAGTAACATTTGCAGGTTCAGCTAATACGCAATTCGATTGGACTAATTCAAAACCCACAATCGGATTACCAGCAACGGGTGTAAGTGACATTACAACATTTAAAGCAACAGGTACAACACCAAACGGACCTTCATTAACAGGGGTTATTGTAGTAACTCCAAAAATAAATGGCTGTTTAGGTGCAACAAAAACATTTAACTTAAAGGTGAATTCAATGGATGATGCAAGTTTTGCATATACAAAAAATTCAATATGTCAATTAGATGCAAACCCTACACCAGTAATATCTGGTACAACTGGAGGAATATTTACTGCCTCACCAGTTGGTTTATCTTTAAATTCAAGTTCTGGAAAAATTACTATTTCAACATCAACAGTTAATACGTATGCGCTTAAATATACAACTACTGGAGCATGTGTTAAAGATTCAACAATCAGTATAATTATTAATCCAACTGCCTCTGTAAATGCTGTCACTAGTCAACAAAGATGTCAGGACGATAGTTTTAATCCAATTAACTTTACTGGTTCTGCTAATACGATTTTTAAATGGACAAACTCAAATAATACGATTGGACTAGCTAGCTCTGGAACAGGAAATATTGCTACATTTATTGCTACAGGAACTGTTTATGGTGGTAGTACAATTGTTGGTAATTTAATTGTTACACCTGAGATTAAT
Source organism: Flavobacteriia bacterium (assembly GCA_947455255.1). GTDB lineage: Bacteria > Bacteroidota > Bacteroidia > Flavobacteriales_D > Crocinitomicaceae > CANHVK01. The sequence continues at coordinate 10,509 of CANGOA010000020.1, forward strand.
GGGTGTACTGGAGCAACAAAATCATTTACATTAACGGTTAATCCATTAGATAATCCAGCATTTGCTTACTCGGATAATTCTTATTGTACGGTACAAGGAAATCCATCTCCTGTTATTTCTGGAACATTAGGTGGTGTGTTTACAGCTAGTCCTGCGGGATTAATGTTAAATTCAACGACAGGATTGATTAATCTTGTTGGATCTACACCGAATAATTATAATGTAACGTATACTACCCCTGGAAATTGTAAATCTGATTCTACTGTCACAATAGGTGTTGGTGGAAATCCATCATTAAATGATGTAGATGATCAAGATGTTTGTGAAGGAACTTCTTTTGATGCTGTAAATTTTACTGGTAATCCTGGTACAGTATTTAGTTGGACAAATTCAAATTCATCAGTGGGGATCCCGACTTCTGGAAATACTAATATACCAGCCTTCTTAGCAAAAGGTGTGGTTAACTTTAGAGATACAATCGCTCAAATGGTGGTATCTTCGCGTATTGGAACATGTATTGGAAATACAGTGAACTTTAAATATAAGGTAAGAACAAAACCGAATATTCAAGGAAGAGTTGTTCAAACTCCATTGACAAATAAGTTTGTCAAAGATACCGCTGTTTGTAAGGGATCAACAATCAAATTAATCGCAACTGGAATAAGTAAAAATTCTGATTACCATTGGTCACCAAACACTGCATTACTTGGTTTCCCATCTTCAGGTGCAAGTGTTACAACTAATATTGATTCTACACAACTATTCATAATATTTGGACAAAATCAATTTGGATGTTACAATACAGATAGTGTTATTGTTCGTATGTACAATCCAAAAGTGATCTCGACACATGTTGACACAACCGTATGTGCCGGTGTTAATTTTAACGCGATAGTATTTAAAGGTAATACTCCAACACCTACATTCAATTGGTCAAATTCAAATGCTTCTATTGGATTATCGGCTACTGGAACAGGTGACATTTCATCATTTATTAGTAAAAATAATTCAGGCACACAATTACAATCAGGAACAATAACTGTTACTCCAAAATATACCATTCCTTCATCAGGCGTTGTATGTTCAGGTACACCAACCGTATTTAAATTAAATGTGAATAAAGTAGATAATCCTTCATTTACTGGTTATTTATCTCAATATTGTTCCAATGAAACTTCATCAACTATTCCTACAATTACAGGTACTAAAAATGGTGTGTTTACAGCGCTTCCTGCAGGATTGGTGTTAAACCCAAATTCAGGACAAATTTTCCCTGCGTCCTCAACTGCAAATAGTTATTTTGTAAAATATTCTACCAATGGAGTTTGTTCAAAAGCTGATTCGATGAGTTTGATTATTAAACCTCTATTAACGGCTTCCATTAGTGGGGATAAAACTATTTGTAAAGATGCTGCTCAACCGTTAATTACGTTTAAAGGTGCTAATGGAACTGCACCTTATACATTTAAATATACCGTTAATGGTGGTTCAATAAAACAAATAACAACACCTGTTTCTGTGGATTCAGTTTCATTACCTATTGTTACTTCAACCGCTGGAACTTTTGTATATTCACTAGTAAGTATTCAAGAATCTAGTGCTTCGCAATGTAGTAATGGTGTCAGTGGAAGTGCGATTATTAACATTAATACTTTGCCAATCGCCCAAGTGAGTGGTACAGCAAGTGTATGTGAAGGAGGTACTTCTCCAAATGTTACTTTTACAGGTGTAAATGGAACGTCTCCTTTTACATTTACATATGCTATTAATGGAGTGACTCAGTCAACTGTTACAACCAAACCAGGTGAGTACAGCGTAAATATTCCTCAATCCACAACTACTAATTCTACTTTTACTTACTCTTTAATAGGTATAAAAGACGGAAGTAGCTTAGGGTGCTATCAACCACAAAATGCTTCTGCAACGGTTTCTGTTAAACCTTTACCATCTGCTACAGTGAAAAGCAGTATAAAATCTGTATGTATTAATGGAACTGGTCCAACAATTACTTTTACAGGTTCAAATGGTACTCAACCCTATACCTTTGAATATAAAGTAAATGGTGTTACTAATTATATCACTTCTAACGGGGGCGCAAGTGCAACGATAAATGTAACAACTAACTCTGCTACGAAATATATTTATGCCTTAGTAAGTGTGCAAGATGGAGGTCAGAATTCATGTAAAAATACGGTGTTAAGTGGCATAGATTCTGTGGATATTATTCCAGGAGCATTTGTTAATCCAATTGAAGATATGACAGTTTGTAAAGGGAATAATTCTGGAATTGTAACTTTTACTGGTTCTTCAAATACTAAATTTAATTGGGTAAGTAATAATACTACAACCGGAATATCATCTTCAGGTCAAGGAAATATACCAACATTTGTTGGTGTTAATAGTTCACCTAATGCACCAAACATTTCAGTTATTACAGTGACTCCCTCTACTGGACTTTGTCAAGGTAAATCGGAAACATTTAAAATTTTAGTTCGACCTAATCCAGTTCCAAAGACAAGTCCTGTAAAAATAATATGCCCTGGTGATTCTTTACTAATTAAAGGAATTACTCCTGCTGGTGTTTCTCCTGATTATCAGTATATATGGACTCCAGATGCAACTTTAAGCTGTTTAAATTGTCCTCAAGTATGGGCGAAACCGACACAATTTACTACGTATACTTATATCGCTACTGATGCTTTTGGTTGTTCTGGTAAAAATCAATTTAGTTTACCTGTTTACGGTTCTCCATTAATTTCAGCAGCTCCAATAACTTTATGTGGAGAGATGAAAAACGTAACACTGAATGGAACGGGAGGTGTAAGTTATGTATGGGATAAGGGCGTTGTTGATGGACAAGAGTTTAAACCAAGCCTTGGTGTCACTGATTATAAAGTTATAGGTACCGATAAAAACGGGTGTAAAGATTCTGCAATTGTTAAAGTAAGTGTATTAGATAAACCAGTTGCGAAATTTAGTGCTACACCAACCGATGGTTTTGCATCTAATGATCACCCATTAAATGTTGTATTAACCAACTTAAGTTCAAATGCTACAAATTATGTTTGGAATTTAGGAAACGGAGGTAATTCTTTCAATAAGACCACGACAGATACTGTTCAAGCAAAATATACTATTCCGAATGTCTATAATGTTATATTAACAGCATATAACGGAAATTGTACTGATACATACAGTATGCCAATAGTAGTCAATAAATTAGATGTAACTGCAGTAAATACTCTTCCAAATGTATTTACTCCTAATGGGGATGGAGATAATGATGAATTCTTTATTTCTGTGAAGTTTGCTAAAACTGTGCATTTAACAATTTTCAATCGTTGGGGTAATGTGGTCTATGAAATTACAGAAACAACACCAAAATGGGATGGAAAGATCAATGGTTATCTTGCTGATGAAGGTGTATATTTTTATGAGTATGTAGTAGACTCGATGGTTGGAGGTACGCAGCTTAAAGGAAATGGATTTATACAATTGGTTCGAAAATAATATTCGTATTAAGCAAAGAAAAATTAAATTCGTAAAAAATTTAAAACAATAAACAATGGGAAGAGCGTTCGAATATCGTAGAGCATCGAAAGAAAAACGTTGGGATAAAATGTCAAGATTATTTCCAAAATTAGGAAAAGCAATCACTATGGCAGCGAAAGAAGGAGGTGAAGATCCTTCTACAAATGCAAAATTACGTACAGCAATTCAAAATGCGAAAGCTCAAAACATGCCTAAGGATAATATTGAGTCGGCTATAAAAAGAGCAACGCAAAAAGATACGGCAAACTTCAATGAGATAAATTATGAAGGAAAAGGTCCTCATGGAGTATTAATTTATATTGAATGTGCTACCGATAATTCAACGAGAACAGTTGCAAATGTAAAGTCATATTTTAATAAATCTGGAGGAACGGTTGTCCCAAATGGTCAATTAGAATTCATGTTCGATAGAAAATCAGTATTTGAATTAGCTTTGAAAGAAGGTTTAGATTCGGAAGAGTTAGAATTAGAATTAATTGATGCAGGTTGTGAATCCATCGAAGTTGAAGAAGACAAATTTGTTGTTTATGGGGACTTCACTTCTTTTGGAACTTTATCTAAAGCTATCGATGATTTACAATTAGAAGTGTTAAAAGCGACGTTACAAAGACTTCCAACTTCTCCAATTGAATTGACAGAAGAACAAATGGTGGATATTGAAAAATTGTTGGATAAAATCGAAGAAGACGATGATGTGCAACAAGTTTTTACAAATATTGCCTAACTAATATTTTTCGAGGCTATCTGAAAAGGTAGCCTCAATTTTTTCAATTATGTCCGAATTAATCCTTGTACCTACACCTGTCGGGAACCTCGAAGATATTACACTTAGAGCAATACGCATATTAAAGGAAGCAACCATTATTTATGCTGAAGATACTCGCGTAACTAAAAAATTATTGAATCATTTAGAAATTCAAAAACAAGTTTATCCATTTCATGCGCATAACGAACATAAAATGCTTGGGAATGTGATGGAGTATGTTAAGTCTTCAGAATTAACGGTCTTAGTTTCAGATGCAGGAACCCCTGCTATTTCAGATCCAGGATTTTTATTAGTTCGTGCTTGTATTGAAGAAGGCATTAAAGTTTCTTGTTTACCTGGTCCTACAGCTGTTATTCCAGCATTAGTAGCTAGTGGTTTTCCTTGCGACCGTTTTTGCTTTGAGGGATTTTTGCCACATAAAAAAGGGAGACAAACCAAGTTGATTGAGTTGTCACAAGAAGAACGAACGATTGTTTTGTATGAGTCGCCACACCGTTTGGTTAAATGTTTAGCGCAAATTGAAGAGTTCTTTGAACCAACACGTAAAGTGTGTGTGGTTCGTGAAATTTCAAAAATCTATGAAGAATATCAACGTGGAGAAGTAGTTGAAGTGAGAAAATATTACGAACAGAAACCTCCTAAGGGTGAAATAGTAGTTGTAATAGAAGGGAAAAATAAAAGAGATTAATGAAAAATAGGATTAAATATTTTTTACAACAATTATTCGGCTACGAGTTGTATCTCTTTGCTTTTGCTATTTTTAAAATTAAGACTTTAAAAAATGATTCAAAAGAAAAGGATTTTTTTTATTTCTTGAATTTGATTCCAAGAAGTGATGGCGCAATATTAGATATTGGCGCAAATTTGGGAATAATGACCTTTTTTTTATCAAAAAAATTTTCAAAAAATAAGATTTATGCCATTGAGCCTGTACCAAGTAATCTGGTAGTATTAGAAAAAATTATAAAAAAATTCCGATTGTCCAATGTTATCGTATTTAATATTGCATTAGGTGCAGAGAAAAATACAGCTACGATGATTTTACCGAACAATCAAGGAACTAAAATGCAAGGTCTTTCTCATATTAAGCATCAATCCATGGAGTTATGGAATGAAGGGGAAGAATTTGAAGTTGAAATGAATACATTAGATTTATTATTTGCGGGTCAGGAAATTAAAGCTATAAAAATGGATGTTGAAAATTTTGAATATTTCGTATTGAAAGGTGGCCAACAATTGTTGATTGATAACAAGCCATTAATTTATATGGAGTTATGGGATAATGAAAATCGTATTTTTTGTATGAATTTTTTGAAATCCATGAATTATGATTGCTTCGTTATTGAAAATAATCAATGTGTCCAATTCCAACTAGGTAAGCATAAACAGCAAAATTTTTTATTTATAGCTAAAAATTAATTTAGTATAGATGCAAAAAAAGTTTCTTTCGAATTTAGTTTGGATGGTTTTTTTTAATCTTTTGATTAAGCCATATGCTATTTTTGGAATTGACGCTGAAGTTCAAAATAGGGTAGGTACTGAACAATATGGGCTTTATTTTACCTTATTAAATTTTTCCTATTTATTCAATATTCTGCTTGATCTAGGAATTACTAATTACAACACCCGTTATGTCGCTCAACATCCAAATTTGGTAAAAAGATACATTGGAAACATACTAAGTCTAAGACTCGTTTTGTTTGTAATTTATGTTGTTTTAAGTATCGGTTTAGCATTTATATTAGGGTATAATTCTGATCAATTTTGGTTTGTTTATGTATTAATTTTCAACCAATTTTTAATTAGTATTCTTTTATATTTTAGGAGTTGTTTTGCAGGATTATTACTTTTTAAATGGGACATATTTTTATCCGTTTTGGATAGAATACTTTTAATCGGAATAGTTTCCATATTATTATACCATCCATTTTATAAGCAACAATTTAATATAAAGTGGTTTGCATTAGCGCAAACGTTTTCGTTTTTAATATCCGTTATAGTTGCAGTATTTTTAGTGTTTAAACGGATTGGATTACCTAGATTGCATTGGGGTAAAGCATTTAATTTTGTGATACTTAAAAAAAGTTTTCCATATGCATTATTGGTATTATTAATGATGTTGTATACACGAGTAGATGCCATGATGATTGAGCGACTTCATATTCATGGGAATAAACAGGTTGGAATATATGCGCAAGCTTTTAGAATGCTTGATGCTAGTTTAATGTTTATTATGTTATTTACTGGTTTACTCTTTCCTATTTTTTCGAGAATATTAAAAGATAAATTAAGTATTATTCCTTTATTGGATACTTCGTCTCGACTAGTTGTTGCTTTTACTTCTATAATGAGTTTTACCTGTTGTTTGTTTGCTTATTTTATATTAGATACAATTTATTTACACGATATTATTTATGTTGTTCCAACATTTCGCTTGTTAATGCTTAGTTTAATTCCCACCGCATTTATTTTTGTTTATGGAACTTTAATGACAGCTAATGGAGACTTGAAGAAATTAAATTTATTGTCATTCGTAGGTCTTGTTCTTAACGTACTATTAAATTTTATTTTAATACCTAAGCATGGAGCTTTTGGAGCTGCAGTTGCAACGTTTACAACGCAATTGTTAATTGCTATTTTTTATTTCTTTTCGATTTGGAAACAATTTAAATTACATTTTCAACTAAGAGAATTTCTACGATACTTTCTTTATATTTTTTGGTGTATAGCTGCTGCATCTATAAGTTTTAAAGTAAAGACTGATATTTATCAATTCTTTACATTTATAGGATTATTAATTTTGGGTATGATTTTAATAGGGCTTATTCCAATTAGAGCAATGCTGTTTTCGTTTAAAAAAGAAATACATTAACTATGAACTTTACGTATTCACGCTTATTTATTTCCCTTAATTGGACAACTTTGGTTTTTATTTATCTTGTTGTTATTGCTGGGAGTTTTGTTAGGATTTCAGGTGCGGGTATGGGATGTCCAGATTGGCCAAAATGTTTTGGACAATATATTCCACCAACAGATGAAAAGGTACTACCAGTTGATTATAAAGATATTTATGCTACAAAACGGGGTAAAAAAATCGAACGTTTTGCTGATTTTTTAGACAAAATAGGCTTCACAGAAGTTGCCATAAAGTTACGGAATGACAAATCTGCTTTGATAGAACAAGACTTTAATGCTAAAAAAACATGGACAGAATATATAAATCGACTTTTTGGTGTTGTTGCAGGTTTTGGTGTTTTATTTGTTTTTGTTACCGTTTTAAGAAAATATCGTTCTAAAAAGTTAGTTTTATTAGCTACTATTAATTTAATAATCTTAGTAGTTCAAGCATGGTTTGGTTCGATAGTAGTTGCAACTAATCTAGTTCCATGGACGATTACTGTTCATTTGTTTTTAGCTTTGGTGATTATTGTTTTACAATTATTGATAGTAATTGAAGTGAGTAAAACTCAGCGTAAACAATTAGAAACTTCTTCGAAAATTAAATCCTTTGTTTGGATAGTATTACTCATCACATTTATCCAATTGTTTTTAGGTACGCAAGTTAGAGAATCAATTGATTTTTTGGTGAAACAAGGATATTCAAGAGAATATTGGATAAATCACTTAGGATTACCTTTTTTTATTCATCGTAGTTTTTCTTGGTTGGTACTTATCGGAATGGGTTATATGTTTTGGATTAATAAAAAAACAGATAATCTTAAAATCATTTCAACAGCTTTTTATCTACTAATAGCTGAAATTTCAACAGGAATATTATTGGCTTATGCTGATATGCCGGGTCTAGTTCAAACTACCCATTTAGTGTTTGCGACTATCTTATTTGGTGTTTTATTTACAACAATAATTAGATTTAAAAGAAATTAAGATTATGTATAAGAAATATTTACTTATTAATCAGATTGTTAATTTAAATATTTGTGTTTTTCTTTCTCTTTTTTTGTAGTTTTGTGTACTATTTCTTTAAAATGAAATTTATGAAAAAAATTTGTTTATTGTCTTTTTTGATTTTTACGGTTGCTTTGGGCATCCAAGCACAAGTAAAAATAACCACTAAAATTGTTGACACAATTAATTATTTAGGCTATAAGAAGTTAGTTGGTAGTCCAATAGGAAGTGGAGTGAAATTAGTACCTTCCTATGTTGGTCAAGATTCCATTAAAGTTCCTGTCGCTTACCAGAAATTTAAAAATAAAGCTAAATTTAATTTGAAAGAAATTGCAATTCCGATGGTTTCTTTAAATCCAAAAGGTGCTACTGTATCCGTTAAAATAACGCATAAAGAGACAATCTTAGAAGAATCAATTTTATCTGTAGCTTATAATGCTAATGATATTACTACTTATTGGTTCAAGTTTAAAAATCCAATTTCTATAGATGGAGATTATTCAATAGATATACAACCAAATACTTATTTTGATTCCATTTATTTACCAACGAGTGGGGACTTTATCAATAGTTCAATCAAAGCGAATATTTCTGGCAATAAATTGACAATTGTCAATTCAAATAATAATATTGGTTCATCATTTTGGGTAGGTCAACAAATTTCTGGTAATGGAATTACTATCGGTACAACTGTTACTGGTTATAATTCAATTTCGAAAGAATATTCATTGAGTAGCTCGGCAAATTTAACAGATGTATTGGTTACAGGAATAAATAAAACTTTCGGGTCAAATGATGGTGGTTACATCATGTTTTCATACCCAGTTGACAAAACATTTTTACCAAACTTGTTGCCAGATTTTAAAGCAACACCTGGTTTCTCATATCAGTCATTAAGTTGGGATGCTGTTAAAAAAGAGTCAATCTATGAACATGATTTTGTTATGTTTCCTGTTGTTGAGTATGAATGGTCAAATACACCGTTGGGTACAGCTGTTTGCTTGGGTGATAATAAAACAATTACCATTACTGCAGATAAGTCTGCTTATGATGATTATGTTGCTAATCCATTCTTTAACAAATCTGCATTCTTACAGCAATATAGAGGTTTAGGAAAGTCAGTTGGCAATTTTTACGGGAGAATTTCTAGCGGTAAAGAAAATCTAAAGGACACATTGGATATGAATGATTCTAAACTTGAATATTCTGTAAATTATTCAAATGATAACAGTAATGACACAATTCGTGTTATTGAATCAATTCAAACGTATGGGTATACTACTTCTAAAACAATATCTCAAACAAATAACATATTAATAAGTTCTAAAATAAATTCAAGTGCTAGCGTTAGTTCTCCAATATTATGTAATGGAAAAACAGCAACAATATCAGTCTCTGGGAATGGAGGTTTTGCCCCTTTGAAAGGAATTGGAGATACTACAGGTGTATTTGCTGGAAATCGATCTTTTTTTGTTACGGATGCAAATGGATGTAAATCTCAAGCATTAGTTCAGGTAACTGAGCCAACAGCGATAACAATTTCAGGAACACCTACCACAGAATCTACATGTAATAATAAGGATGCAAAAATTGATATTATTGTTTCTGGAGCAAATACTCCATATACTTTCAAGTGGAGTAATGATTCTACAACTCAAAATATTTCTAGTTTATCTGCTGGTTTATTTACTGTAACTGTAACGGATAAAAATAATTGTGTCAAATCAAAAGACTTTATTATTTCAGCTATTGGCGCACCTGTTGTGAACGCAACTTTGACTGAAGCAATCAAATGTTTTGGTGGTGATGCGAAAGTTACTGTTTCAGTAACATCAGGTGGTCAATCTCCATTTGTAGGAACAGGTCTTCAAATTGGTCAGAAAAGTGGAGATCGTTTTTACATTGTAACGGATAAAAATAACTGTAAAGGAGTTGCTAAATTGACAATTTCCGAACCTGCATTATTAGTTGCGAAAGTTGTAATTTCTGATTCTATTAAATGTAATGGAGGTAGTGCTATTGTATTCGTATCAGCAACCGGAGGAACAACAAATTATTCAGGAATTGGACAGATAACAGGTGTAAAAGCTGGATCAAAAGGGTATACAGTAACAGATGCAAATAATTGTACTTCAACTGCTAATATTATAGTTACAGAACCAAGTGTTTTAGTTGCAAATTCAGTAATAAAATCAGCAATTAATTGTCATTATGGTTCGGGAGTTGTGACTGTAACAGCACAAGGTGGAACAATGCCTTATTTAGGAATTGGTGATCAAGTGAATGTAAAGGCAGGTTCAAAATCATATGTTGTAACAGATGGAAAAGGATGTGTGAACACAACAAATATTGTAGTTACAGAACCAGTATTATTAGAAATTGATAGAACTTCTATTAGCGCAACGAATGATACATTGAAAGATGGAAAGGCTATAGTTGTAGCTGTTGGTGGAACCACTCCGTATTCTTACACTTGGAAAAATAACGAAACACTAACAGGTTTAAATATAAATAATGACACTATTATAGTAAAATCAGGTTCGTATGCAATCACAGTGATGGATAACCATGGTTGTACTGCAAAAACTTCTGTAACAGTGGATGCTAATCATTTGGTTTCGTTGATGAAAATGGATCCTTCATTTGTGAAAATATATCCAAACCCAATGGTAGATCAACTTACAATTGTGTCTCAAATAGATCAGGAAACGCGTTTTTCAATAGTAACACTTTCAGGTCAAATATTACAATCACAATTACTTCCAGCAAATACAAAATCAATGATGGATGTCTCTAAATTAACTTCAGGGATTTATTTGATGAAAATTGAAAATTCAACTGGAGCAGTAACACAAAAAATAGAGAAGTTGTAATATCGGTTATACTTTAGAAAATATTTTAAACACTAAAAAAGCTGGTTTTTCCAGCTTTTTTAGTGTTTAAAACATTCGTCAGGATTTCCTAATCGTATCGTTAAGGTGATACCATACATAAAATACCAGTCATTATTTTGACTATTTCCCCTAGGCCCATAGGCGGAACCATCTAAATTTCTGTTTGATAAAGCCACAGTGATTGGACTTGCAACTTCATTCAATTGCGTTTTATCAATGAATCGATCACTACCTACATCGTCTAAATAGTCCGTAAATGTTTTGCGAACACCATATTCCATTCCTATACAAAAAATCCCACCAAATGGATATTTAAAACCAATACCAAAAGGAATTGAAAGTTGGTTTTTGCTATAATAACCTTGTAATGATAATGGTGTTCCCTGCCCTTCTGTACCTAATGTTCTCAATTCAACGGTTTCACCGTTATACAGTGTGGTTGGATTCATTTGAAAATAGGCGATTTCAGCAAATAGATACCCCGATCCACGATAAGTTTTATTTCCTATTTGAAAAGGAAAATAATTAAACTCTATCCCGCCACCAATTTCAATGATATTTGAAGAAAATGATAGATTTCTATTGGTGTATACATTATTATATTTGGCAGGAGATTGCGCATCATTTGCTCCTACAGTACCCATTGCAAATAATCCTCGTAAAGCAAATCGAGGATTAATATTGTATTTTGCAATGATGCCGTATGCAAGTTTCGAATTATTGAAATGTCCTAAAGGATTTAAGTCGCCGATATAATAGGAAGCTCCACTAAATATACCAATTTCACTTTTGGAAAGGTTGTTTTGACGCTGTGAAAAAACAATGATAGGCAATAGTAAAATGATGATAAACGTTTTCATGATAATTCCTTAACGAAAAAAAATACTTTTTGTTGCTTTTTAGCTCATTTTCAAGCTTAACTAATTCGTTATGTTGTAAATATATTTGTATTTTTGTTCAAATTTTAATAAAACAACGAATATATTTTATTTTATGCGTTTTATAGTATTCACTTTTTTAGTTGGTGTTTTCACTTTTTCTAGTTGTAAAAAATTAGATTTAGATAGTATTAAAGGAGCAAGTTGGAATCCAAAATTTGCCACACCATTAGCTTATGGTAAGTTTACCGTTAAAGACATGTTGATTAAATTTGATTCAACAGGGATGATAAAAACGAATAATGGCGACTTGTCTATTGTTACAACATCCAATTTTCCAACCTTTGATGCGTCGACATTTATTAAATTACCTATTGTAAGTCAAACATTGTATTTAGCACCTTCACAATTGTCAGTTATTGGTGCTGCAACACCACCTTTTAATGTAATTCCAAGTGGTAATGTAATTTCAACGAGTTCGACCCTAACACAGATTGTCGATTTTCCAATGACAAATGGTGAAGAGATTTCGAATGTAAATTTCAAAAAAGGGGACATGGAGATTACATTGGCTTCTGATTTAAAACATGATATTGAATTAGCGTTATCTTTCCCTGACTTTATGGTTGGTGGAGAGGCATTAGTTGATACTGTAAGGTTGATTTATGGGTATGATAATCAACCAATGACTAAAAAAATCAAGTTTTCTTTGGATGGAGCTAAAGCTGATTTTACAAATGGAGGAACAAGTGTGAATAAAATTCGTGTAAATGCGAATGGAAAATTGATTGGGACAGGACAGGTTGTAAATGGTAATGAATATTTAAATTTAACTTTTTCTATTAAAAATTTAGCTTTTAATGAAATAAAAGGATATTTCGGAAAGGTAAGTGTTTCAAATCCATTAGATTCTATAATAATGGATCAATTTGAGTCGTTTAAAATCAAAAAAGGAATGATTGCTTTGACAAATCCAAGCATCAAAATGAATATTACTAATACCTTTGGTTTTCCCCTAGAACTTTCTTTTGATGAATTGTCTTTCAAGGAATTAAGTAACAGTAATAAAGTGAATATGGTGCATACTCCTTCCAAAGAGTCAATTAACTATCCATTATATGCCAGTAAAGGTATTCCGGCTAAAACTTCCATTGAAATTAATAAATTAAACACGACTAATTTAGATCAACTTGTTACAACAACATCTAAATATTTTTATGTAAAATCAAGTGCGACTGCTAATTCTTTAGGAAAGGCTGGAGATCCAAACAATTATATATTAGGAACATCGAAAATGACAGTAGATGCAGAAATTGATATTCCAATGGAAGGATTTGCTACTGGTTTTGAACGTTTTGATACTATTGATGTCAAAGGAACTTTCAAAGATTTAGATAAAACGTTAAAAAGTATCATAATCCGATTAGTTTTAGATAATGGTTTCCCACTTGACATTGATGGGTCTATATTCTTTATTGATGCACAAGGAAATCCGATTAAAAACAATGGTGTATTGATTGATTTGTTGAAATTGAATCCTACAATTTTAGCTTCAGGTAAAGTGGATGGCGCAGGAAAAGTAATAGAAAATACAACTACGATAAATGATATTACCATAAGTTCTGATATCTATCCTCTTTTAGCTAATGCTGAAAAATTGATTTTTAAAACGAGTATCGGAACAGATCAAGGATCCAATAAGAAATCAGTTAAATTGCGTGATGATTATACCATTGGATTCAAATTAGGTGTAAATATTCAAGCAGGATTAAAGTCTAGTAAATAATTTAGTAAGTTTCTGAGATTATGCATAATAATATAAATAAACAGCTTCTTCTAGCGTTTCTTATCGTTTTCACATCTACAATTTTGTTTGCACAACGAGATTTAACGTTGTATAACATGAGTAATTTGTCTCAATCTATGTCTGTAAATCCGTCTTTTAGGCCAAAGACGAATGTGTATATTACTTTACCTTTGCCAATGCAAACTGTAGGGTTCACAAATTCAGGTTTTGGTGCTGCAGACTTATTCTCAGCGGATCAAAAGAGTATTATTTCAGACGATCAATTTTTTAAAGGGATGAAATCAATAAACTATTTGCAATTTCAAACAAGAAATGAGCTGTTTGGTTTCGGGTTTCGTAAGAAGAAAAATTATTTTACGTTTGGTGTAGCAAATATATTATCAGCTGAGTTTGACTATACTCCTGATTTTCTTCAATTATTCCTCCAAGGAAATGGAGGCAGTCTCTCTGGTAGAAGAGCAAGTTTTGATGGTTTAGGCATACATGTAACGGATTACATTGAGTATGCGATCGGATTTAACCGAGAGGTAAGTGAAAAATTAGTGGTTGGAGGTAAAATCAAATTATTATCCGGCGTTGTGAATGTGTCTACATCTAATTCTACTTTGGGATTTTCAACAGGGGTGAATGGCACTTCAATCGGTTTTGATGGTTCTGCATTTATTCGTTCTAGTAATTTAGGAGCGGTTTTGGATACAACAAAACAAACTAAATTTCCTGTTAGTTCACTTTATAATTTTTCCAATTTGGGATTGGCTTTAGATCTTGGTATTACCTATAAATTGACGGAAAAAATAAGTCTGTCTGCTAGTGTTATTGATTTGGGATACATTACTTGGAAAAATGATGTTAGAAATTATGAATTAAAGAAATTTGATTATACGTTTAATGGTGTAGATGCTAGTAAAGTATTAACAGATACTGCTAATGTTATGAGAACTGTTACAGATACTTTGAAAAAGACATTTAAATCTGAGCAAAGTAATACTGCTTATTCTACAAGTCTTTCTACACGTTTTTACATTAGTGGAAATTATCATTTAAATAAATTCTTTTCTGCAGGTGTATTGTGGTACAGTCAGATTGTTCGTAATCAATACCGTCCAGCATTGGTTATTTCTGCATCAGCTAATGTGAAATCTTGGTTGACTGCTACTGTAAATTATGGAATGTATGCAAATTCATATTCTAATGTTGGATTTGGATTAAGCTTACGAGGTGGGCCTCTTCAATTATTTGTAATTACAGATAATATTCTAGCTCCTTTCAATTTAGGAGGTACACGTGCAGCTTCGTTAAGTGCTGGAATGAATTTTGTTTTTGGAAAAGGGAAAGATCGTGTAAAAAAATCGAAAGATGAACCTACTAAATCATCAGAGAAGTCTGAGTCAAAATCTTCTGAGACTCCTAAGTCTGAAGAGACTCCGAGTGCACCAGCAACACCTTTGACACCAGCACCAACTGAACCTGCGAAATAGTAAAGACGCATTGCATTTAAAAACCCGTAGATACGCGATGCATCGCGTATCTACGGGTTTTTTGTACCTAACAAAAATCTTAGGTCTTAGGTCTTAGGTCTCCTATCTTTTATCTATTTTTGTTTACAAGATCAACAGAAAAAATTTCAATACGAATTAATATGAAAAGAATTAGAATCATCGATATTTTAACGAATCCTGAAATCGGGAAAGAAATCAATGTGAAAGGTTGGGTAAGAGCGTTTCGAAGCAATCGTTTTATTCAATTAACAGATGGTTCTACAATTAATACCTTACAAGCTGTGGTTGACTTCGAACAATTCGATGAAGCACTTTTGAAAAAAATTACTACTGCAGCGGCTTTGAGTTTAACTGGAACGTTAATTGAATCGCAAGGTTCAGGTCAAGCAGTGGAATTACAAGTTTCTTCCATTGAAATATTAGGAGAAGCAAATCCAGACGATGTACAAAAAACGGTAATGCAGCCTAAAAAACACAGTTTGGAGTTTTTGAGAGAACAAGCACATTTACGTTTTAGAACTAATACCTTTGGAGCAGTTTTCCGTATTCGTCATGCAGTGGCGTATGCGATTCATAAATTTTTTAACGACAAAGGATTCTTCTATTTACATACACCAATCATTACTGGTTCGGATGCGGAAGGAGCAGGGGAGATGTTCCGTGTTTCTACCTTAGATGCAAAAAATCCTCCGTTGACAGAATATGGAGAAGTAGATTTCTCGAAAGAATTTTTTGGAAAACAAGTGAACTTAACGGTTTCGGGACAATTGGAAGCTGAATTAGCTGCGTTGGCATTAGGACAGGTATATACTTTCGGACCTACATTCCGTGCAGAGAATTCGAATACATCTCGTCACTTGGCAGAATTTTGGATGGTAGAGCCAGAGGTTGCGTTCAACAATCTGAATGACAACATGGATTTGACGGAAGAATTTTTGAAGTATATCTGTAATTACATCATGGAACATTGCGCAGATGATTTGAAATTCTTAGATGATAGAGATAATACAGAGCAACAATCCAAACCGCAAAACGAGCGCAACGAATTGCGTTTAACTGAGCGTTTACAGTTTGTAGCGAACAATCCATTCAAACGTATTACTTATACGGAAGCAATTGAGGTATTATTTAATAGTTCTCATTACAAAAAGAAAAAATTCAAGTTTGATGTTGCTTGGGGTACCGACCTTCAAAGTGAGCACGAGCGTTTCTTGGTTGAAAAAGAATTCAAATGTCCTGTGATTATTACGGATTATCCAGCTTCTTTCAAAGCATTCTACATGCGTCAAAATGAAGATGGGAAAACAGTTGCAGCCATGGATGTATTGTTCCCAGGTATTGGTGAAATCGTTGGTGGTTCACAACGTGAAGAGCGTTTAGATATCTTATTGGAAAAATGTAAGGCATTTAATATCCACGAAGAAGAATTGTGGTGGTATTTGGAAACACGTAAGTTTGGAACCGTTCCTCATGCAGGATTTGGTTTAGGATTTGAACGTATGGTAATGTTCGTAACTGGGATGTCTAACATTCGTGATGTAATTCCTTTCCCAAGAACACCACAAAATGCAGAGTTTTAATAGAAATATACCATGGCTTTAAAACAACATCTTGCACAAAAGTTAGAGCAACGCCTCTCTCCGCAACAAATTCAGTTGATGAAATTGTTGCAAGTGCCAACGATGGAGTTAGAGCAACGTATTAAACAGGAAATTGAAGAAAATCCTGCGTTGGAAGAAGGTGCAGAATCGATCGAAGAAGATTACGATAACGAAGAAGATTATACCGAAGAATTAGATGGTTCGACGGATTTTGATTTGTCGGAATACATGGATGATGATAGTCCTGATTATAAAACACAAGTCAACAACCGTTCTAACGACGATGAAGAATATTTCGTTCCACTTTCAGGTGAACAATCGTTTCAAGAAAAGTTGATTGAGCAATTACATCTCTTGGATTTAGACGATACCCAATTCAGCATTGCTGATGTGATTATTGGAAATTTGGATGAATCGGGTTATTTGAATCGTACGGTTTATGCCTTGGTGGATGATCTCGCTTTTTCTGCGAATATTTATGTAACAGAAGAACAAGTGGAAGAAGTCTTATCGTTGGTACAAGAATTGGATCCTGCTGGGGTCGGAGCGCGCGATTTGAGAGAATGTTTGTTGTTGCAATTGAAGCGTACACAATCTGGTGATATCACTCGTTATACGGCTAAAAAGATTCTTGAAGATCATTTTGAAGAATTTATCAAAAAGCATTACGATAAAATACAGCTGAAATTAGAAATTGAAGACCAGGATTTGAAGGAAGCTATCGATGAGATTTTGAAATTGAATCCCAAGCCAGGAGGTTCGATGAAAGAGTCCGCGAAACCAATGCAACAAATCACACCTGATTTTACAGTCATTGAATTTGAAGGTAGGTTAGAATTATCTATACATGGTCGCAACGCACCAGATTTAAAGGTAAGTCGCGAATACGAGAATATGTTGCGCGGTTACTCAGAAGGAGCAAAAACTTCTAAGTCGGATAAAGAAGCGGTGAGTTTCGTGAAGCAAAAATTGGAAAATGCAAAGTGGTTTATCGATGCGATTAAGCAACGACAAAATACTTTGTTTGTTACCATGACAGCGATTATGAATTACCAACGTGCTTTTTTCTTGACAGGGGACGAAACTAATTTACGTCCAATGATTTTGAAAGACATCGCCGAATTGGTTGGGTTGGATATTTCTACTATTTCTCGTGTAGCGAATAGCAAGTATGTTCAAACGAATTATGGAATCTATTCCTTGAAGTATTTTTTCTCAGAATCCATGTCGAAAGATACAGGGGAAGAAGTTTCTACGCGCGAGGTGAAAAAGATCCTCTCAGAGGCTATTCAAGGCGAAGAAAAGAACAAACCTTTAACTGACGACAAACTAACGCTTATATTGCAAGAAAAAGGGTATAATATCGCAAGACGAACCGTTGCTAAATACCGTGAGCAATTAAATTATCCAGTTGCCCGACTTCGTAAAGAGTTATAGCCACATTTTTTTATCTTATATGCCTTATATGGTTTTATTTCTTCTATCATGAAATTCCTTGCTAACCTAATCTCTTGGATTTTCCTTCCATTGTTCATGCCAGTTTATGCTTTGTTGTTAACGATGTTTGTTCCATCGTTAGAAGAAGGTTTTTTTCAAAATAATACCATTTATTTGTTAGACCCTCGATTGAAGTTAGCTTTACTAGGTATCTTTTTTCTTTTTTCTTTTCTTGCACCAGCAATTTCTTTGGTCATTCTAAAACGTAATAATAAGATTTCCAATTTGGAGATCGATAATCGTTCGGAGCGTTCGATACCAATACTTGTGACGGCTATTTATAGTGCAATACTAGCTTGGTTCTTGATGGTAAAAACACCTCCTGGAATTTTACCTCCTGCAGTTTATTTATTGCCAGCTGGCGGAACGGTTGCAATTTTATTGGTATTGCTCATTACACGTTTTGATAAGATTAGTTTACATGCACTGGGTGTTGGTATGTTGATGGGATTTTTGATTGCCTATTTCCAAACTCAGGCTCAATTTCAATTAGGGATTTTATTGCTTGCTACGGTTGTTAGTGGTGTGGTTATGTTTGCACGATTGTATTTAGGAAAACACAATTTACGCCAATGTTTGATGGGGTATTTTTTAGGTATGATGGTGATTTTTTTGACGATTCACTTTTTTAGTTAAAAGTCCAAAGTAGAAAGTCTAAATACTATAATAAAAAAGTCCAAAGCTGATATATCAACTTTGGACTTTTTACTTTATACTTTCAACTCCCCTTAATACTCAAAAGTCTCCATGAACTTAGTTGTAAAGTTTCCGTTACAAAAATCTTCGTTCATCATTAATTTTTGGTGGAAAGGAATCGTAGTTTTAATACCTTCAATGATGTATTCATCCAACGCTCTACGCATTTTTAGAATTGCTTCTTCACGTGTTTGAGCAACTACGATCAATTTTGAAATCATTGAATCATAGTTTGGTGGAATCGTATATCCTGAGTATGCGTGTGTATCGATACGAACACCGTGTCCTCCTGGACAGTGATATGTTGTAATTAACCCTGGTGAAGGTCTAAAATCATTAAATGGATCTTCCGCATTGATACGACATTGTATCGCGTGTAATTGAGGGAAGTAGTTTTTACCAGAGATTTTTTCACCAGCAGCTATTTTGATTTGCTCTTTAATTAAGTCGAAGTTGATTACCTCTTCCGTAATTGTGTGCTCCACTTGAATACGTGTATTCATTTCCATGAAATAGAAATCACGGTTTTTGTCTACCAAGAATTCAACTGTACCAACACCTTCGTAATTTACCGCTTTCGTAGCTTTGATTGCCGCTTCACCCATACGTTGACGTAAGTCGTCCGTCATGAATGGAGATGGAGTCTCTTCAACTAATTTTTGGTGTCTACGTTGGATAGAACAATCACGCTCAGACATGTGACAAGCATTACCATATTGGTCACCCGCAATTTGAATTTCGATGTGACGTGGTTCCTCAATGTATTTTTCCATGTAGATACCATCGTTACCGAAAGCAGCAGCAGCTTCTTGTTTTGCAGAATTCCAAAGTGCTTCCATATCTTCTTCTTTCCAAACGATACGCATCCCTTTTCCTCCACCACCAGCAGTTGCTTTGATGATAACTGGGTAAACGATTTGTTTCGCTTGAACGATTGCATCTTCTAAACTTTCTACTAGACCAACTGAACCTGGGATACAAGGAACACCTGCAGCAATCATTGTTGCTTTAGCAGTTGCTTTGTCACCCATGTTACGGATTTGTTCAGGTAATGCACCAATGAATTTAATTCCGTGTTGTTGGCAAATTTCAGAGAACTTTTCATTTTCAGATAAGAAACCATATCCTGGGTGAATAGCATCTGCATTTGTAATTTCAGCCGCAGCAATAATATTTGCAATAGATAAATACGATTTTGAACTCACAGGAGGTCCGATACATACAGCTTCATCTGCAAAACGTACAGGTAAACTATCTTTATCTGCTGTTGAATATACCGCTACAGTTTTAATACCCATTTCTTTACATGTACGAATCACACGTAAAGCAATCTCACCTCTGTTAGCAATTAATATTTTTTTAAACATCTGTTAATTATTAAATATGAAAAAGGGACTTGTATTTTAGATGAACTCTAAAATCTCAAATCC
>CANGOA010000021.1 GCA_947455255.1 Flavobacteriia bacterium
AATAACTTTCTTCATCTCGCAAAAATAGCAGAAAAAAAGGGTAGATACCTTTAAAAAAGGTTAAAAATTAGTACTTTTGCCGCCTACATACACCCAAAATGTATGGGGCCTATAGCTCAGCTGGTTAGAGCACCTGACTCATAATCAGGTGGTCCACAGTTCAAATCTGTGTGGGCCCACTGATAATCAAGCAGTTACAATTAAGTTTTAATTAACTTTTTTGTAGCTGCTTTTTTAATTTCCAACAAAATCTGACATTAATTTTTTGTTTAGAATAGTCCTTTAAGAAGTTGAATGCTAAATTTTTTTAGAATCATAATTATTATAGAACGAAAATTAAAAAAATAATCTTCAATTAATTATCTAATAATATTTAAGAATTGTAATATTAATTTATAATAATCTAGCAATATCAATATTCCCATTTCGGACCACCAAGTACTCACAACTACCCCCAAGGGTATCTATGAAGTAAAACCTTCCACTTCCCATTTCTTCTGGTGTTGGAATATTATGCATTTGAGTATGACCTACTACCTGTATTATTTTGTCTTTTAATGAAATAGCATCAAGCATCAATGAAATTGGACGAATCCAAATTGGCGTTTGTCCAATATTGTCCCCAGTAGGGTCTGTTTTAATACCAAAATTTTTGAATTTAAACGCTAGTGGGTTTAGTTTAAACAATGTATTTAAGTCATTGGCTATATTTTCAATAGTCCAGCTATGTATGCCAAGTTCTCTATCTAGGAAGGTTTTCCCTACACCTGCATGTGTACATAGGATGTTATTAAATTGGTAAGCCATTTGCAAATGATGCCTATTTTCTGATATAGCCTCAATAATAGCTTGACTAGATTGGCTTTGGTATTTAGACATATTATCTTTAATCACATCTGGAAAATAATGATGATCATGATTCCCAATTAACATGATAATCTCAATACTACTGTGTTCTTTTAATTGAATAATGTTTTTGAAATTTTGTATTTGATCACGATATGGAATTGTACTACTATCAAAATAATCACCTACAAAAATGATTCTTTTTGCATCTGTATTTTCTATTAAGATTGCCGACCAGGTTTGTCTCCCATGTATATCTCCAATGATTACTGTTTTCATAACGGCTAATACTAATCTTTCAAATTTTCCATGATAGTCTTAAAGACAGGACCTGCAACGGAAGCACCAAAATGGTTAGCTGCGTGTTTATGACATTTGATAATTACCATACAAGCATATTTTGGGTTCTCGGCGGGTGTATAACCTATAAAAGATGCTTGATATTGTGCGTCAGTATACCCATTTTTATTAGCTGCCAAACTTGTTCCAGTTTTTCCAGCGACATTATATTTAACATCTAAAAAAAGCCTTTTGGCAGTTCCATTTTTACAAACCTCTAATAGTGCAGATTGAATTTGGTTAAATGTATTTGGATTTTTAAATAAGGTATTATCCTTATTAGCTACTCTACAATAAAAAGAAAAAATTTGTTCCGGTGTCAATACTAAGCCATATCCAAAAGCCCAAAAAGGTAAACTACTTTTAGAAATGAACCCAAAGTTTGCAGGTGACATATCATTAAAATAGTCTTGAATCTTACTTTTGAATAGCTTAGTTGGCTGCATCCCTTCAACTCTAGTATTTACTAACTTAGAAATACCAACATTAGAAGATTCTGCTATTACTGTTAATAAGGATGTATTTCTCATGCCATGCTGTTCTGCATCTTGCACAACTAAGCCTTGAAACATTGTTTTTCCTCCCTCAAGATCAACACTATCCTCTAGTGAAACACCAAAATTGTCTATTAATACTGCTGCACTTATTGGCAACATTAAACTACCTGGTTCAATAGGTCTAAAAAGAAGGCTTGTATCTTTTTTATACAAATTTTCCTTTCTTACAAAAGCACTAACAGAAATAATTTTATTAGTTGATAAATCCATAACAACTGCCAAACCATTTTCTGCTTGTTCAGATTTAAGTTTTGCTAATAATGTTTTATCACTAAAAGATTGCGGGTTCTGTTGAAAACCTTGAGCTTTCGAAGTAAGGTTAATCAGTAATAATACATAAAAAATTTGTTTCATAATTGTTTGTTTTAATTAACTACCAAGGTGCCAATGCTCCCCACCTCTTACTTTTCGTACATTTTCAATTACATAATCCTCATATGCATGACAAGGAGAATGAACATCCATTTCATACATTTTTTGTAATAAGATCTCAGAACGACCATCCTGGTCTTCATAAGAAAAAGGTTTAAAGTCTCTTAAGACAGTAAATGAAAAAGTACAGGGATAATATTTAATTGTAATTTTTAAAGAGACTTGCTTTTTTATAGGAGTATTAGATTCAGAAAATAATTCGGGTTTAATATCTTTTTCAGACTCAAACATGATACCCAAGGATGGTGGGTTTTTTTTAAACTTTGAACTAAGGTTATCCAATAGATAGGTTTCCGCTCTAGACTCTAGAGGCTTTAAATACTCTAAACTACTACTCCCATCTCCGGACCAAGCAATTAATAAAGCCTTTGCTTTAAAAGGAGATGCATCCTTATTCAATTTTAGGATAAAATGAATACCATATGAATAAGGGTTACTTTTAATTGATTTAACAACTTTTTTAAAAGTTTCATAAGTATAAACCGGCGTGTACCAACTTCTAAGTCCCATAATTAATAAATTTTAATTTTTAAAAAGGAAAAGAAGACGTTGATTTAACAACGCCTTCTTGATTTACTAACACAACCAAACCATATAATTTACTGCAAAAAACCAATGGGGTTTCTATTTGATTTTTGCAAGATTAATTCACGACCAACCAAATCGGATAAGATTGTCTTCTTATCTTCTTCCGATTTAAATTCTTTGAAAATACTTTCTAATACATACGCCTTTCTAATATTTACAATATTGCCTGGTGTTAAATCAGCATTAGAAGCAACCTCTTCTAATATTTCATGCGTAAAGTCCTTAAAGTATAATTCTAAAGTTCTTACTTGATTTTTCTTAGAGAATGAACCAAATTCGAATTTGAAATTAATTCTTCTGTGAAAAGAAGTGTCAATGGCGCCTGGTAAATTAGAAGCTAATAAAACTATGCCATTCACTCTTTCTAATTCAGTCAAAAAAATACCAACCATATTCGAGTACATATTTCCCACCGAGGAGCCCTCACCAGTGGATGAGCGTTGTGGGATCAAACTGTCAATTTCATCTAGAAAAAAAATAGGACTGGAATATGGGCCAACTTTTACTCCATCAATAGTTTTATAATGTTCAAAATGTTTAACCGCTTTATTATATATCTTAAAGCACTCCTCGACATTCTTTTCTGTGTTCCCCACAAAAGCATCTTTTACTTGAGATAAATTAACTTGTAGTATGGGTCTATTATATTTAGCAGCTAAATTTCTAATTGTTTGCGACTTGCCCAAACCAGATCGGCCATATAAAATTGCAACAATCTGTTTTGTTTCAACTTTCTCCTCCTCTAATCTCTTAATAGCTTTAATATAACCCTCTTCGCTAATTAACTGGTCTAAAAAATTAATATTTAAAGAGTCTTCGTAAACCATGCCCTCTTGAAACTTAATTTTATCTGGCATTATTAATTTTACTAAGTCAGAACCTGTGGTAAATTGTTTAGCGCTTTTCTTTTCTGCAAGATTTAAAGCTTTAAATGTTTTCTCAGTAATTTGTAAAGAATTCATGAATTCGTCAGGGGCGAATTCTAAAAGATCATTAGCTATTAAAGGGCTTCTTTTTTCAATGATGTCATTTTGATAATAGTATCTGCTAAAATTATCATTAATAGCAACTCTAAAAATACGCTCCAAAGTAACTTTTGTATCCCCAAAAATAGATTGTCTAGCTACAGTGAATAATAAGATGGTCAACTCTTCTGGACATAATCTTTCACCTTTCAAATATTTAATTTCCTCTAATTGTTCAAATTCATCCATTAAGCTAGTTAACTCTGTAGCAACATCATCGTCATCTAATTCATTGTCATAAATAACATTATGAAATAAATTTAAAAAAGCAGTAAAGGATACTTCCTTTTTGTCAAGAAGAATCTCCGCATCTCCCTTTAATACAGAATTAAGCGTTGTTTGAGATAATGAATACTCTATCTCTTCTTTTTTACCATAAGGTTTCTTTGTAGATACAAGCATTTTTGCTTTTCTAAAATTCTCCAACTGTTCGTGAATCAATATAGAATCTACAAGCTTACATTCAAATGCATTCATTAATTCATTCAATGTGATATAAGGCTTACCTTTTACTAAACGGCGATTAATAAAATAAGACATTAACAAGACTCCCAATTTATCTTTGATTTTAAAAAAATTTGCAATCGCATCTAAATGCTCACTAATACTATCATAGTCTTCCTCTTTAATACTTTTTAATTCGCTGGCTGAATTATAAACTAATTCAATAGAGTTACATAATTTAACAGCTACATCTTTGTTGATAAGTAAGTTTTGTTCCATATGATTAGTTTTATTTTAAAATTTTTGGGGGAGCGAATGTGAGTGAAAATTTGTAATGAAAAACAAATAATTGAATAATTTTATTAAGGTGTGCGTAAGTATTTGAGCTAATTTTTTTTTACTAACAATAACAAGCATTAGTCAATTTTGCAAGTTGTTAAATAGCAACTCGCTATCCATACTTATAAAAAAGCAAGCGTATTAGATTGAATGCCAATGGCTGGTAATTTGTAAAATAATTCCCCATTTACTTTAATACTTTCTCCCGCTTTTTTTAAATTAATATAGCGTACTCCATACACTTCAATAACCTTAAAGTATTTGTTTTGAACAATGATTTTAACTGCTTCCATAATAAAGGGTTTTAGTTGATAGGGGAACAAAGGAACTTTTAAACATTCTAGCCTTTCGATAAAAATTCAAGAACTAAGGAAAATTTTCTAAATATTATATATAATTCTTATATTTACCTATCCTTCCCCCTTTCCTAACCTATCAAATTCCAGCACTTGCCAAAAATTAAGGAAGCACGATTAAGAGAAAAAGTAATTGACGCTATTCTTCGCAATCGAAATAGGATGTACAATGCCCTTGAGATTAAAAACGAGGTAAATAGACGCCTTGGGATAGATATTAGTATAGCTACCATCTACAAGGACCTAGAACAGTTGAAAAATGAGTTTGGGGCTGTTATTACCAAAAATAGTAACGGGAAGCTGTACTATGAGGATGAGACCTATTCAATAGAAAAATCGCCTTTGAATGAAGAAGATAAGTTGCTTTTGGACATGGCAACTAACATTTTTCGTATTTTCTCAAATTCTGCAATATTGGGCAAATTTGAGAAAACAATTAATAAAATTCTAACAGGGGATGCCATTAGTAAAATAGAGAGAAATAAATTGGATTGTATACAACCTGAGTTTCACAAATCTGCACTTGGCATTGAATATATAGAGCCTATTTTAAACGCCATTTTAATGCATAATCCTATTGAGATTGAATACCAAAAAGAAGGCCAAGAACCAGAGGTAAAAGTAATCTCCCCTTATGTATTGAAACAGGTAAATTCATGGTATATGGTTGGTTTTGACCACTTAAAAACAAGTTTGATCAAGAACTACTCCTTAGATAAGATATTGTCTATAAAGGTCTCAAAAGAGCCTTATCACTATGACGACAGCTTTGATGCAGGAGAGTTTTTCAAGTATTCCTATGGAATATTTCACTCACATAAAAGTAAGCCTCAAAAAATAAAACTAGCATTTAAGGAGCCTTATATCAACCAACTAATTAACTACCCCTTAAGCCCTTATCAGACCCATTTTCTTAGTAAGGATGGCAAAACACTTACTGTGAACTTAGAATTGTATGAGTCCTATGAGATTATTGAGAAAATTCTTTCATTTGGTGCTAGTGTGAAAGTTTTATCGCCAAGTAGCTTGGCTTTAAAGATAAAGGGGATTGTTGACGAGGTTATAAAATACTATAAAGATTAATTTTAAATATAAAAGAAGATAATATTTAAAAATTTATCAATTCTTAAGCTGATTTAAAGATAAAAGGAAATTTAAAGGGGCTTCCATTGAGCTAATGAAATAATTATCATTTGACTCTAGTTTATCTTTTATTAATTGCAAACCTCCATTTGTATATGATTCCATTAAATCAATCAATAAAGAAACAGCTTTTTTTATTTCATTTTCATCTTTTGTTTGCTCCAATTCAATAAAATTTATATCAGATTTTGCAATTAATGAAATAAAAATAAAATCTTGGATTTCAAGGAATGATTCTCTGCCGCTTTTTCCCCTTTTTTTTCCCCATTCTGAAATTTTATGTCCGAAATTAGATTTCTTATTACATACTTGTAACTCATTTGAATAAAGCCCAATAAAAAAAGCATATATATACATTTCATATTGGGTAGCAAATATTTTAGCCGTTTCAGTTGCTCTTTCATCACTATCTCCTCCTTCATTTGATTTGTTCGCCAACTTATTGAAAATCGTCTGGTATTCTTCATTATAACTTGGAGTTCTTTCCGACCATATATCCTTTAAATACTTCATTATATTAAATTTAGTTTATAATTTCAATTTCAGTGTTTATTGTTTCAGGTTTGTTTATATCAAAAGGACGAACTCGTTTTATAAAGAAAGCCTTGTCCTTATCAATATTTTGAAAATAATCTGTATTCACAAAAGGGGCATTTGTATCATCAACACCTAGGAAACGAAGTGTAACAACAATGCGTTGTTTCTTTGTTGATTTAAGAACATTAAAAAATTCTTTTTCTCTATCTGGTGAATACCGTCCAGTAGGTGCATCAAAAATCATTGGATAATTTTCATTATCAGCAGTTTCAGAAGCAATATCAGCAATAGCAAACAGAATGCTTAATGGTTTAGAAATTTGCAATGCTCCTGAATCTTCTAAATTTGATCTAAGTGAATTATCTTCATTTAGTGATTTATAAGCAACCTCTTTCTCGTTTTTCTTATATAATTCAATCTTTCCAGTAATTTCACCAATATTTATCTTTTTTAAATAGTCAGTTGCTCTTTCACTCAATACCTTTAAGAATATTTCATATTGCTCTTCTTTTACATTCTTGGCTATTTCTGAAAATAAACTTAATACATCAACTGTAGATCTTTTGAAATCAGATTCTTTATATTGAGACAGAGTTTTTACACGGGTTTTTACAACTTCATTTAAAGCAATATTTTTGGTATTACGTTTAATTATATTTTCAGAAATTTTCCCTATTAATATATCTTTTTCATAACTGTATTTTTCATGATTGTGACGTATGTCTTTTAATTCCTCTTCGGTAATATTTGGAATTTTCGCCATTATTTCTTTTTGCTCGATTTTTAATTCATTAATCGTATTTGTATTTGCATCTATTATTTTATTATTTGATTTAATTCTTTTGATTCCAAATTCAATCTCCTCCTCTATTCTTTTTTCTGAATATTTATCAGGTTTTAACTGTATGGAACGATTGATAAGCTGAAATTCATCTATGAAGTTATTCGGGAAAATAGTTGGCATTTCTATTTCTTTTTCCTTTTTTTTGCTATCATTGAACATTTTTATACTCTTATTTATATACTCTTTTGAATTATCGACAAGCTCAGTATTACAAATTTTACAAATATTAGCATGCAGAATTTCTTCTAAAATTTCTAGGGATGGAAAACCAGGGGGGAACGGAGTGGATCCATTTTCTAATTGTAGTTTTTCATGAGCATATTTATTTCTTTCATCGTTATCTACTTTGTTTTTTTCGAGTCTCAACTTATTGATTTTATCTGAAAATTCAAAGATGATTTTCTCAAAACCAGTAAGTAAATAAAAATCATCAAATATTTTATCAGTAAAACGATTTCGTATTTTATTTTCATCTCTAGCTTTTACAATTTCAGAATTTAGCTTATTTATATTTTCTTCTATTTTTTTATAGTCTTCAGATATCGTTAAATTTTTAACTAAATCGCTTATCTTATCAGCATAAAAATCTCTTCCCTTTTCATCTTCAGCTATACTGTCAGATAATTTTTTTATTTCACGCTTAGTTTCTGCAATTTCTTTATCTAAATTTTCAATTGTATCTGATGCGTTTTTGTCAGAATTTGATTCTCTTCGAAATTGTTTATCAGCGCGTTCAGCAAAATTTTCAATTACTCCATCTAATGTTTCATAATACTTGGCGTTTGAGAAGTTTTTAACTAATTCTGCAAGCTGTTCACCTTCAACAATTTTTAAGGCGTCAGTTTCAGTTTCAAACATTGAAAAATTTCTAAAAGCCTCTGGAAACACCCTTTGAGATAGTTTGGAAATTGATATGTTTTCTAAAGTCTTATTGCCAGTATTTAAATCTTTTATCCAGATTTCCTCTTTGATTCTCGAGAATTTAGGATTGTCATCGGATTTTGTTACCGTAAAAGATTTTAAAATTTTATATTCCGATTCATATTGTGTAATTATACATTCAACATTAATTTCAAAACTCTCTTTATTCAATATCTCAGAATATCTTTTTTTTGAATATAATTCTGCTAATTCTAATTTTGAATATTGATCAAATATCCAATTAAAAGCTCTAAATAGAGTAGATTTACCGTCTCCGTTATGTCCTAAAATGATATTTAAACCATCTGAAAATTCAAAGGATTTATTGCTATAATAACACATAAAATTTTCTAATGTCAATTTTTTTATTATCATGATTGTGAGTTTAATAGAGTTATTACTTGTTGATACAATATTGTTGTATTTTCAACTTCATAATTATCAATGATTTTTGCCAAAGCAACTAAAACAGGTGATTTTGATTGCTTAGCTTTAAAAACTGTAATTTCTGGATCTTCAGTTATATTATATTTACTGCAAAATTCTTTGTTACTTAAGAATGCTTTAAGCATTGTGTCTTTTCTAGCCATAAATTATAATTTCAATTGGTAATGATTTAATAGGGGTTCTAATATTTGTCTAGTATGATGTATGTTTTCTGACATTTCAGCAAAATCTCTAACTCGACGTAATTCT
Source organism: Flavobacteriia bacterium (assembly GCA_947455255.1). Taxonomy (GTDB): domain Bacteria; phylum Bacteroidota; class Bacteroidia; order Flavobacteriales_D; family Crocinitomicaceae; genus CANHVK01. The sequence goes on from CANGOA010000021.1 coordinate 9,068, forward strand.
TTTTCTATTTCGCTTTGTTCAATTTTAAATAAAGAGCTATCTCCACTAGGTTCAGGTACCACTACCAAATCATAAATTATTGCTTCATCCTTCCCCTCTGCCAATCTTAGAACTCTACCTCTACGTTGAATGAATTGGCGAGGATTGCCAGTACTTGCACAGAATATTGCCAATTCAGAACGAGGTACATCTATGCCTTCATCCAAACATTTCATAGACGTAATAACTTGTAGACTACCAGAAGCAAAATCATCTAGAATACTTTTCCTATCATCTGATGACGTGGTACCAATAAATTGTTTTACAGAAACATTGTCAAATAACTCACCTATTGTTCTAGTGTAGAGGTTTAATAAATTAAGGTCAGAATCGGTTTCTTTCAAAATGTCCGATCTAGTAGCATCAAATTCAATATCTTCATCAGCTAATCCTTCAGCTACATAGACAAGTGTATATTTTAAATTTTTTCTTTTACTATACTCTTCAAGAAGTATTAATTTAAAAACTTCTAATTTATTTTCAGCTTTGTGAATTATTCGCTGTCTAGCTATACAAAGTCTATTGAAAATTTCTTTTTCTTCATCATTTTTTGGATGAAATCTTAAAATTTGTTTTGAATAATCTTCATATTTTTTAAATTCAGTATCAGTTAGTCTTACTATTTTTGGATAATATCTATATGGGCATAATGCTCTTGGTTCTTTTTTTATAGCATCATACATTGTATAAGAAAAAGTATACTTATTTTCGTTTTCTTCACCAAAAAAATCAAGAATTTTACTATTTACTTCATCTTGAAATTGTCTTTCAGGAGTAGCAGATAAACCAATTCTATTTTTTAAATGAAAAGTTTTTAATTTTTTCATAATACTATTCGAACCCATATTATGACATTCGTCGGCAATTAGTAGAGTTTCTTCACTTAAATTCATTAAGTGATCTTGAAATTTTTTAGTAACAAAAGAAGCGTATGTCGCAATTATAATAAATGAAAATTCCTTATTGAGTAATTTCAAAGTAGTCAATCTAGATAGTTCAGCTTGCCAGTTATTTAAACTATATACCTTTATTAAATTTTCATGAAAATTGAATTTCTTACACTCTTTTACCCATTGATTTACCAATGAAATAGTAGGTACAAGAATTAATGCTTTATAATTGCCATTTTTTTTGTAGTTTTCTAACAGGCAATTTAGAGAAGTTATAGTCTTGCCTGTTCCTGTTGCCATCGCAAATATCCCTTTATAATTATTAAAAACCCAATTCTCGTATGCTTGAATTTGATAAGCTCTAGGATTAGAGTTAAAAGGAAAACATGGTGTTGGATAATTTTCCTCTAAAATATTAAATTGTTCATCATTGATTCTATTTATATAATTTTCTTCTAGTTCGTTTTTTAAATTATCGAATAATTCTTTTTCATCTTCAAGTATTTGTTCTAATTCCTTATTACCAAAAGTTTTTTCAATATTTTCTTTTACTTTTTTGGAATCTAAATATTCTACATTCTTAGCCTCTTTATTGAAATATTTATTAAATGAATTCTCAAATTTATCAATCTGACGATTTGAAATATTACTATCCCATTCTAAAATTGCAAGGACGTTTTCCATATTATATAAAATCCCGCTTCCTGTAAAATTACAAGACCCTGTAAAACCAACCCTATTATTTGAATTATCATAAAAAATACCATTTTTATTATGTGGAATACCACGCACTTTCATCCTTATAAACTGAAATTGAATTCTATTATTTGTAATTAGCCATGCAATACATTCAAAAAAATGTTTATCAGGTTTAGATAATACTTTTTTTAAACTTTCAAGATCCTCATAAAAGCTAATATCATTCCTTATTTCTGTATTTTTAGCTTCTACGATAATATCAATATCATCAACTTTAACAAACTCATTTAAAACAACCCTTAAAATACCCCCATTTTTTAAAAATGAAGCAAAGCCATAACTTAATACGTTTAAAGAAGATAAAGTAAAATAGCCTAATAATAAATCTAATCTTGAGCTTTGAGAAAAAGAATCAATGAAAAAACGGTATGGATTGTTTACACCATCTTCCTGATCATAAATCCTTTCTTCGGCAAATTCAATATCTTTAAGCATAAATTAAATATAATAAATATTTTATATAAAACAACTAGCACAACCTTCTGATTCAGAGTCATCAAGTATATCGAGTAATGCAGATGATTTTGGTTTGTTTTTATGACGATTTAGATAATCTCTTTTTATATTTTCTACTCTTTTTGGATCAGCTAATTCGGTAAGGCTTTCGGTCTGATTCCATGTAAAACCTTCTTTCTGATTTTCATAATATTTAGCCTTTTCATACATATCTGGATGCTGTTCTAAAAGCCAAACCCATTCTATTTTTTGTTGAAAAAAACAAAAATAACAACCAGATCTACTTCTCATATATTCACCTTCCTTCCCATCTACTTCAAATTTAAGTGGCTCATAATATGCTGGAACACCCACACCACTTTCTCTAAGTAGTTTAAAAATATCATCTCTTACTAGTATTTCATCATTATCAATTAAAGGAAAATTAGATTCACGAGATAAAGGATAGTCAGTAACTTTTAAATATTCGAAAATGACTCTATTAAATTCTTTTATGTCTTGATCTAATAACAAATTTAATTTTTGTTGCATTGTAAATTTGCTACTAATTGGCTGATTAACTATTTCAATAATTCTATCAATATTTATTGTATTAGATGAAAATTTATAAATTTCTTCAACTGATTTTATATTATCATTTGTCAAAACTTTAGAAATAACATCTTCACTCCATATATTTTTTCTAAATGGAAAAATAGATTGAATGTTTGATTTTCTTGAAATATAACCTTCACGATCTTCATCACCCCTAATACCTACATATGATATAACTTGTTCATTACCTACAAATTCTTCGAAAGGATCAATTTTTAAATTTTTAGTGCACCATCTAGAACTAGTAGATGGTAGGTATCCTTTATAAATATTATAAAAATGATCGAAGGGGTCTTTACTACTTCCTTTTTTTGATACTAATTTTTGTATAGGCTTTTCCAAAAATGATTCTAGATTTTCAATTAAATCATAAGTTTCTTTTAATTCTTTTCCAGTATCACATGTATAATATTCTATATTCAAATTAGGATAGTTCTTCTTCATATAAATTGCTAAAGCAGCACTATCTTTCCCACCTGAAATTCCGAGTACATGTCTTATTTCTTTAGTCATTTTTAATAATTAATTTTTGTAACAATTTTGTCAGAATTGCAATATTCATTTTTTTATTTGTCCCTAATATTGATTCTATTTTAATAATTTCTGAATCAATATTTTCTTTTTTTTCTTTTGATATTCTGGTTGTATTCTTTTTTAATCCATCGACAAAAGATGTAATTTCAAGTTTAAAAATCTCATCTTGATTTTCGTTAATATTTACTTTGCTAATTTCAGAAAGATTATCTAACTCAAAAAGTATATCATTTAATTTGTCAAATAGAATTATTTCTTCTTCATCTGATATTGTAGATAAAGATTTACCCAAAATTGATTGCGCAATAGAACTAAGCCAATTCTTACGATCGTCTAAACCAGACTTAATTCTATTTATAAATGTCTTTTGATGGGGTTGTAATAAATGATATTTTAAACCATCAAATCGATTGATTATATCATTTTTATATGCTGGAAATTCATTTTTCAATGACAAAATATCTTTTATAAAGTATGACTCAAACCTATCTATTAAACCATCGTAACATGTTCTTAATTCCTTTATTGAATGTTGAAGTTGATTTATAAATTCTTGAACAAGTTTACTCTTATCTTGTAATTCCTGTGTATTATAACCTAACGCGATAGGGAAATCTTCAAAAAAAGCTTTTTCAGGATCTTTTGCAGTTGCAATAACTTTTCTTAAAGAAATAGTTTTTGATTTTAATCTTAATGTATTTTTAGCATAATCAGGGAGATCTTTATAGAAAACTAAAAAGGGTTTAATTGTTTGTATAAATGCTTTATTGTTTGGTTTAGAATTCTCGGATTGATTTAAAAAAATTCTATACCTGTTGAATAATTCTAGTTTTATTCCTACTACATCAAACGCTTTAATATTAAATAATGCAGGTCTTTTGTATATTAAATCTAAAATGTCGGGATTTATATCTGGGACATAATTCCCATTTTCAAACAAAGCAAAATCATCACTTTTAGATAATAAAAATATTGGTACCCAAAAATCTAAAAAACCTTGTTTTAATTTAAAGGGTCTATTTGAAAGTAAGGAAACAAAATCATTTAAATTTCTTTCCTTATGTTTAGTAGATGCAAGGAATTTTTCTCCAGCCTTCCATAATTGATCAAATGTCTCATCAGTTGATTTTGTAAGTATGCCAACACCATTTGTAACTCTGTGTATTTTAGTTTTCTTTAATAGTGTAAGATAGATAGATTTTTCAGGTGGGAACTCGTCTGCTGTAAAGCTTAAATTAATGTCATCAATGTTATTTAGTAATTTTTCCATTAATCTTCTTCTTGCTGAAGAAATTTGACCAGATACTTTAGTTTTATTTAATAATTCATTTTTAAAATCAGGAATTGCATGATAAACAGTATCACAAATAAAAGATAATCTTTGATTGAAGGATTGCCTATCTATAATCTTAATTGGCTCCCCTTTAAAATACCAAAGAATGTCATTAGAATCAGAATAAATATTATCTAAAACATAGTGATTTAACAAGTTGATATGATGTTGAAGTATTGATTCTAATTCTCTAACAGCTACTTTATCATCACGATTGTTCTCTTTAACTTTATTGATTTTTTGAATTTCAAATAATGAGTTCTTAATCTTTGAAGTATTTTTATATACCCCAAATAAAATAGCTTCTTCACATTGAGAAGAAAACTCTTTTACTGTTTCATCAATATTATTATCTTCAGAGAATATTAAATTTATAAACCCATCTACTTCTCCTTCAGGAATTAAACTTATTGGCTTATCGGAAAGTTTAAACTGAAAAAATCTTGGAGTTCCATGTTCATAATATGACTTCTTTGCAGAAATGAATGGAAATTCAAAGTATTGGTTTAAATGATTTACAACATTAGTTACTTTTTCTACTAACCTCCCAGCATCATCAATAGCAATTTCAATATCTAAATCGGTACCCTCAAATAAAATATATTTAAGATTATGATTTACATATCTTATTATCTTTTTCTTTTCTAAATCATTGAGTATATCCTCTGCATTCTTAATCCCTAAAGCATGTTTACAATATTCTTTATAAAAATGAGGGTCTAACTTAGCAGATGCATTTGCAAAGATGTTGAGTAACCCTATAACTTTAATTATACTTTCTGCATTTCGGTGATTTACTGAATCATCAAATAAACCCTCAATTCTCTCTATTGCTCTTCTAATTGCATGCCATTGATTATAATCTGGATTATACTTAGTTGATAAAAATGAATAATACCCATTCAATAAATAATCATAAACCTTTGGTATTGAATAATACCCATGTTGCTTATAATCAAATTCGTTTATACCTAAATGATCTTTTGATTCAATAAATGAAAATAGGCTTCTTTCATTTTGACCATATTTTTGAAGTGATAGCGTTAATATGGATGCAGAAAGAATATCAAATGGATATAATTTTTTAGCAAAATCTTTATCGAAATAATCTTTTAGTGGAAATGCTTTTGCGGATTTAATGGAATCAAAAAGTTTATCAAAACTTTTATCTATCTCCTTGATTGCAAAGTTTTTTTCAATCCTTTCTGATGCTAAATATAATAGTTGTTCTACAGGTTCATTGAAAGGTATATCCTTTATTCTACCTTTAACCTTATCCCACTCTAACTTTTGGTGTTTAGAAAGGCTTAGTGCATATGCATTAAAATCTTGATGTAAAGTTGTAATGAATAAGGTTTCATCATCTGAATTATTTGCCCACTCAGCTAATTGTTGAATAAAGTATAATTCAGATTCAGGATTATTCTTTGCAGAAAACTCTAAAAATTTACCAAATTCATCTACAACAATTGCAAAACCCTTTTTACTCTTCTTTAATAATGCAACTTGTTTATCTAATTCTTTAAAAAGATCAGATGTAGATGATTTAGCGTTTAATCCAAGTTTTTTTAATAATTGAGACTCAAATGAATTGTAAGAACCAACTATGTTTAAAAATTCAAACTTTTTATCAGAGTACTTAAAGTGATTTTTCTTTGCACTTAATGTTTGTTCTAATGCAAGTAAAAAAGATGACTTACCTGTACCGTAAGATCCAATGATTAAATGAGATTTAACCCCTGTTTTAGAATCATTTAAAATAGTATTAAATGCATGTATAGCATTTTTCGTAGGTATATAATTCTCTAATACAGTATTATCTCTATTTATATTAACCGAAGGAGTATATTTATTTTTTGTAGTAATCATTTATTATATCCCATTTGTTAAAAGTTGTTTTTAATTGCAATTCCCTTATACCAGCTGTCTCACTCATTGTAATACCTTTATATGTATTCACTATTGTATCTAACTTATTATATAACCCTTCTTCATTCAAAGCAAATATTACTCCTGGTGAATTAAACCCATTTAGCAACTCTTGAAAAGAAATTGATTTCCCATAATTTGAATTATCAAGTATTGCAAAAAATACTACCTCAGCTGGTAAATCAACTTGTATTTTATTTTCAACCTGATACCATTCAACAATTTTACCTTCTGCATTTTCAGATTTGTATGATTTCATTAAATCTAAATCTATCATTAAACTTAAAAAGTCCTCTTCGATTTCAATTTTTGTGTCTTTGTATGATGGTTTCAAATAGCTTCTTATAAAAACACTAATGTCATTATTCAGTGTATTATCATTAACGGATTTAGCCTCATCTTCTATTTGCCTTTTCATAAAAGACAACAACTGCTCCTTTGTAAAATCAGTCCTACCCTTTCTGAAATCATTAAAAAATATATTATATAAACTTGATCTATTTGTTTTTATTAAAGAGTAATGCAGTAACCAAATAGTAGCCAAGCTTTCAATAAAAGAGTCGAGACCACCTCTTTCTCTAAATATTTTTTTCGAAAATTCTGTGATGCTATTTGATTTGTCTAACAAACCATATGATTTCATCCAATGTTCGATAGAATTAACCATGTTCTTACCAACCCCTAAATCCATGACTGCTGTTTCATATTGAAAACTTCCATTTTCATTAATGAAATCGTAACCCTTTTTAAGCCAAAAGTGTTTACATATAAATGATTCGTGACCAGAAAATAGATATTTCATAATGAATTTTATTTGCTAAAATAAGGACACTCAAATTAAACAAACCAGATTGAAATTGTTTTAAAAATAGTGAAATTTAGGCAATAAATTATGCTTAAAAAGTAGTATTTTTAAGCACATCGATAAGACTTGACAAATATTCAACTATCACGCAAACTTAAGGCCTTAAACCTACCTGAAACCCTTACAATTAGACTTCACAGGGCTATTTCTTGGCTGAAAAGTGCCGAAAAACAGGAAGGAAACTTAGATATGAAGTTTTTATCTCTTTGGATAGCTTGTAACGCATGCTATGCTGTCGATTTAAATGGAATGAGTTCTAAGCCTGAAAAGGCAAAATTGAGGGATTTTACCTCAAGCCTAGTGCAATTTGACCGAACTCGCCTTTATAATCTGTTTTGGGAGAAGTATAGTGGCCCAGTTAGGGTCCTAATTGAGAATAAGTTCGTTTTCGAGAAGTTTTGGGAATATAACCGTGGCGAAATTGATGACTATTTACCTGCATTTAATAAATCCATAGCAACAGCTCTAAATTGCCTATCTAAAGAGAATATTGAAGGTTTATTAGAGATTGTATTGGAACGCCTCTATACTTTACGCAACTCATTAGTTCATGGGGGGTCTACACATGGCTCAAAGCTCAATAGGGCCCAGCTAAGAGATGCTTGCAATATCATGCAATTACTTGTGCCTATTATAATTGATATTATGCTCGAAAACGGAGACCATAATTGGGGTGAGATTGCTTATCCTGTAGTGAAATAATTAATATTTCTTTACTAAAAATTTCTAGGCATAAAAAACCCAGACTTAGGTGGTGGGTTTATCCCTCGTCCTGGCTTAAAAAGTAATTTTCTAGGATCCTCTTTTTTTACACTAATCTTCTCATAGATAGACACATACCCACTATTTCTCATTGAACGGTCATAGTAATTAGAAATACCTCGAAGCTTTTTATAACCCTCCCAATTTAAATTATCATAGGACTGTTCACCTCCTATTCCACCATAGTAAATATGCTTTGGCATTAACTTATTAGGGTTATTAGCTACTACCCAATGTAAAAAGCCATCAGGCTCTGTGAAGTTGGTCCAATTCAACCCGAAACCATGACCAGGTTGTATAATTGCTAAGGCTTTGGGCGTTGCTTTGTTAGACCAATAGATCGCATGATAAGTGGCTATACCCTCGCCTCCAATGTATACTAAGCTAAATCTATTGGGCCCATAATCATTGCCCTTTTCTTGCACTCTTTGATATACAACCCATTTTGCAAAAGGTTTTTCATAAGCATCTTTATACCTAGAATATTCTCTCAAATCTAATCTTGGTGGCATTTTCATTCTCCACCCATTTGGAATTAAATCATTTGGGTTTAAACTCCTTTTTGCAATTATAGTATAACCATGAAAACTATCCAATGATTCATTTAATCTCTCCTCACCAAATGCATAGTCACAGTAAATAAAATTTTCAATACCTAAGACTCTATTTAATGTATTGCAATCTTTCACTACGCCACCGTCATTATCACAAGCTGGATAATATAAACTATTGGCTAGTATATCCTTTAAAGGAAAGGGACCTTGTTCAATATCGCTAACTGTTAAGTTGTTTAAGTAGCTCATATATTACTTTTTTGGCTTCTTAGTAGCTGCTTTCTTTTTTGTTGATTTATTTGTTGTGACTTTTGTTGGTTCAATGGGTTTAGAAATTTTCTCAATCTTTTCTTCTTCATGAGTCTCTTTTACATCAAATCCAAAATGCCAATCGGTAATATCATCTCTTACTAAATCTACTATTTGCTCGGAATGGTTTATTTTGTAATCTTCATAATCCCAATCAGTTAAACCTGGTTTAAATACATCCGCTGGATCATTTTTTTCTAAATCGTTTAAAAAATCATATGTAAATTTTTGTAATAGAAGATATTTAGGCGCAATATACTCCTTGAAAAATTCATTTAATGAATCAACCATTATCTCACTTTGATGTGTTTTTCCGATACTATTATATTCTTTACCAAATAGTAATTTATTAAACTCAAGCTTAGCAACCTTAGGAACACCACCATATCTTAAATCCTCATTAATTGGATTACCAAGATACCATTCATCTATGCATAAATCAACTGCTGTCAAAATATTAAAGCCTCCATAACTTGTAGCTACATGCGCAATAAAATTTAAGTTCTTCTCGTTTAGATATTTTTTCATATTATATTATTTTAAATTATAAAATTTGTTCTAGGAAAATTTCATTTAACTTATTTAAACTCATTTGAAACAATTGGGGTATAACACCTGAACTGTTTGCTTTTTGAATAAAAATATTTTTTTCATTGGCATTTTCTAAAAATTTATTCCCTTTTTCTAGCATAACAATCAAATAAATTTCCTTTTGAGAAACATCATAGTGATGAACTCTATAATCTGTCAACAAATACTGATGATATTCTAATATTTGATTAAAAGGGTTATCGAGATTTTCTTTTTTCTTTAATTCAATAATTTTGATTGAATCATTACTTATATTTAATATATCTATTTGTCTTTGAATTCCTAATACAAACTGGTTATAAATAATTTCTTCACCCAATTCAATTATTTGACTTGATATTGGAAAAGGTTTTTTATTCATTAAGATAGTTTCAAATAAAGCTTCGCTTCTAGTTAAATTTGAAATATTTGCTCGTATTGTTGTTAAATGGTGATAAGGCATTGGAGTATTTACAACATTAACAGAATCTCCTAAATTTAAAAGTATATTCTTTAGATATTCTCCTTCAAAACTTGTTAAAGGCATTGAGTGTACTTGTTTATTCTCTATAACTGTTGATAATAAAGTTCTATTAAATAAAAAGGAAGAATTTTTAAAATCTCTTTCAAATGCATAAACAGACTTGTAGTCTAAAACTTTAGCTTCTAAAATATCAATTGCTACTCTTTTCGTATATCTTGGCAAATTTCTCTTATCAATTCCATAAATAGGATCTAATTCTAAAAACTGTTCATCAGAAAGTATTTTGAATGGGCCATAAAACAGACTTTCCTTTCCATCATAAATAAAAGCTTCATCATCTTTTAAAACATCTGCTAATGAGTTTATAGATGTTGCACCAAAGCGTCCATTTTCTATACATGAGTTAACATGGATAGCAGTAAAAAAAACATGATATTTCTTATTTCTTGTTTCCAATTTATTGAACTTTATTTTTTAAAATTTTATTTTTAACACTATAATAATCATGATAAAGTAAAAAAGGTAGTTGGGATTAAATAGAAGTTACTATTTCATTAATTTTATCTTCAATTTCTATCTTTAAAGTATCAGCAAGAGTTAATATAAAATCGGAATTTGTTTTAATTGTTCTAGCCTTGGTGATTATTTCTGAAATTCTACTTGTATTTTGTAGTACATTCTCCAATTCTCGTTTAATTTTATCTAAATCTACCTCTCTTGCTTCTTGAACTCTTTTTGATGTTACAAGTAGAATTCTAATTATTTTATAAGCCGTTTCAAGAAATAATAATGGTTGATTTGAAGCTAACTGTTCCTCATCAACTGTCACATAAAAATCATTCCCAATCTTATGAAAATCTCCAACTTCTGCAGGCTCATAGCCTTTAGCAAAAATAAAGATACCTGCTGCCGCTTCTCTATTTTCTTTTGCTAACTTTAATTCATCTACTGCATCCTTCAATTTATAATTTTGTTCTTTTTTAACTTCAATGGCGATATTTGTTTCAGGTGCTCCTGATGTACTGCCTAGAGTTAAAACATAATCCCCAACTTTAGCTCTTGGGATTTTGCCAACTATCGATCTAACATTTTCAGAAGTATCCCCTAATTGTTTTGCCAAAGCTGCAACCTTCTCATATAAAGCTGATTCAAATTCCCTTCCTTTTTCAGTACCTTTTGCAAATTCAGTATCCTTCCCTTCTTTAATGCCAAGTGCTTGTTTTAACTGGCCAAAAAATAATGTATTTGAAGTTTGAATTTCTCCAACTTTAGCAAATAATGAGGTTTGTAATCTAGATAGTGCAGAGTTATCAATATCTAATGAAAACTGGTTTATAATTTCCTTTGTTTTTTCTTGTAAATGCGTTTGCACCATAATTTCTAATTTGGACAACACACCATCTTTATTATTTGGATCTAAAGACTTAGCAAAACTACTAGAAGGCCCCACTTGCTGTTGTATTAAATTTGTTAATTTACCTTGATCAGAACTGAAATAAGAATTCATCATTTGACTCATAGTTCCATTTTGGCCAAAAAAAGAATCTAACGATCTTGGCACAGCGCCACTTTCTGCCTTAAAATAACCTTCTAATCTTTCTTTTAAATCACCCTTAAACCCATTTAAATATGTGTCAATAGTTGTCTGCACCTGCATGAATTTATCATTTACTATATTAGTGTCAATGGTTGGACTAGCAGATTGAATAGCAATTACACCTACCCTTAAAGCTTCTAGAATTTTATCATTTCTTTCAGATTCAAAAAATATACTTAAATATTTAATGACAACTGGATCAGTGATAAGTAATGTGGTTTCCAAAAATCCTTCATTATTTGCTACATAATTTTTTTCTAAAGTTAGATTTTCCATAATATATAATTTTTTTTAATTAAGAATTTCCATCCAATGTTGCCAAATACAGACCATGCTAAGGGTATCAAGTTTACAATATTTTTTTAGGGCCCCCTCATAGAGTGCTTTTACTTCTTGGTTATCTTTATTTATCCCATAAAGCATATCATTGTAGGCCGACATAGCACCGCCACCTTCTCTTATTACTATTCTCTCGCCACCAACTGTAATTGCTGGTGTTGGTAAAAGTTTATAAGGATTGATAATCACACCATTATCATCTACTCCATATAGATTTTCTTCTTCTAACCAAGTTCTAATAACATTCGAGTTGGTTGCATTTAAAACAGCTGGTAGTGCTACTTTAATACTTGTTCTTCCTCCCATTATTGGATGGAAGTAGTATTTTTTAGCTAAATCATGCATGTCTAATAACTTAGTGACATCATCATCATGAAATTTAACAACTCTATAAAGCCAATTCTTAACTTGTTCAAATGCAGGATTATTTAATTCTTCTAAATATCCATGAACTGCCTTCAATTGCGTGTTCTCATAAGCACTCCATGTTAGAAATGTACCTTCTAACCCCAATTGATTTTTCAGACTTTCTACAAAAGCAATATTTGGAAATCTATCTGTTGTATTTAACCATTCACTATGAATTGGCTTTGCACCAGGTTCTTTAATCGTATGACATGACCACTGAAAAATAATATTCTCATATGGTCTCATATTTTCATGTAGTGGTATGCAATTTTGATTTGTTTCAAAGTCTATAAAGTTTAAAGGGTATTCAACTATCCCCATCTCTCCTTTTAAACCAGGTAATATAAACTCTTCATTTTTTGTTAATTGATATAAAGGACGGTCATTATAATAAGGAGTGCCATTCGCAGATGTTACCACTTCAACTGGGATATCGTTTAATGAAACCCTTCCTTGCTGAATTAAATCATCTATACATCCTAATTCGCCAGCTGCTCTTTTTTCATTATTTAGGGTTTTCTTATTCACATTACCTAATTGCCCTAAGCTTAAAATATGTGGCTCTACATTTGCTAATGCTCCCCAGCAAGTATTGAAGCCGCTTTCAGGATGATTTTGGTCAGTTAATGTATACTCACAGCTTTTACAATTACAAGATAAAGGTGTAATAATTTTCACATCATTCACAACTGATGCAACAAAAATAGCTGCTGTATGAGCTACTTCATTCATAACATGAGCTACTTGTTCGTCCATTGGAATTAACTTAACAAATAGATTGTCATTATTATAAGCATCTCTTACATTTTGAAGTAAGTTTGCACTACCCGTAAATAGAACATCTACATTTCTATATTTTGAATTAGGGGTTGGTGGTATATCAACAATTTGAAATTGATTAATTAAATCATCAAATTGAGATGTTGTGCTAGTGTCAGGCATCATTAAAAAACTCTTTATCTCCGAATTTGGGAATTTCTCTCTTACTACCTTTGTCTGAAATGCAATATCTTCTATGTAAGGTTTAAAATCATATTTTGGATTAAACCAATAATTTCTATCTTGAAGCATTTTAACTGAATCAAATGATTTTGATTTTACCTCAATTACTTTTATCTCATTACCAGTTTTCACAAGTACATCCACTCTGACTAATTGATTATTAACACTAATTGCAGGCTCAAATAAAATAATATTTTTATTGTTTGCCAATAGTTCTTCAGTTCTAGCAATTGCTTCGAAAACAGAACCGGTCACTTCAATTCCTTCTGGAAATAATAACATAGCCAATTTACCAAACATGAAACCACCATCTGCGAGCATATTCATATACTCATTCTGATCGTTAGTGGTTGGGTATCCGTGTTTTTTGTACCAAAGTTTGGTTCCACATGTATGCGCAACTTTAAAATCAGATTTCGATAAATGTGCCATATTCATAATTTTTAGGGCGGGGGGTATACAATTTACATCTTTTTTTAATATGAGAAATTAAATTTTAATTAACTTTAATGTGTTTACTTTTTTACTTCCGTCCTTGAAATCAATTGAAAAACTAGCCTTTCTGTGTTTATTAGGCGCCAATTCAAGTAGTCTAAATTCAGCCATTATTGAAGTGTCTTTCCCCTCTACTTTTTGTTTAGGACTTAGGGTAAATTGGTAAACATTATTTACTTCTTGAACTTTGTAATTTAAAGCCAATGTGTCGCATTTACCTGGTCGCTCCAAAATGTGCAATAAATTAGGGTTGTCAAGATCTTGAATTGTATCCCTTAATGCAATATTTTTTCTAATTAACAATAAGGCAGAGTCTCTTATTACAAGTGCATATGGGCTTCGAAACGAATTTTCTTTGCCTACCCAAGTACCTATATAAATTGGCTGCTCAATTTGCTGTGCATTTATGCTTACTAAAGCAAAGAATATAATAAAAGTTAAAAGATACTTCATAGTTTAAATTTTAGTACAGGTAGCTGTAACTATTGAATTGGTTTTAAGAATTCATAATTTTCTAAAAATGGAATCGCATCCTCTACTGCATAGTCTTGAATAACTAATAGAATATGAAAACCAGGATCAGATATATTTAAATCATAGTAATCAAGTGCTTCAAATTCAAATAAGTAGTTTTTGTTTTCAAAAAGATCAAATGAACTTACAATTTCCCCAGACTCTCTGGTATATTTAATATCTCTGACCATCACACATTTGCTTTTAAAAAGTGCCACTAAGCGAATAAATAAAAATGCATCTTTATTGCCATCCGTTTCATCGTCTTTGTAACAATTATAAAATTCCTCGTGCGTGTTTGCAGCAGCTACATCTCCAAATTCTTCTATTTGAAAATGCTTATACAATTTTTTTAAGTCATCCACACTAATTGAATTAATATCAAATTCAAATTGATGTGTTTTAATTAATGGATCGATTGGTGTAGTTTGAGTGGTCATGTTTTTTATTTTAATTTTTATAAATATTTTTTTGTGTTAAATTTCCGATTGTTAAAAATTCATTTTTAAATGCTGTTAAATATGTAAAGGCTTTTGGCTGAATGCTTGTTAAAGCCGGAAATTCTAAAATATTCCCTTGATAAGAGGACATTAACTTTGATGCAGCCACGGTAATGTTTTTTAGATTGCTAAAACTGAGCGCAGCTTTATTTTGCAGTAAAATTTTTGCCTGGTTTATTTTTAAACTTGTGATGCCTAAATCTAATGCTGCCATTGTTTGCGATAGAAAGTTTAAGGCCTTGTCATCAATATGATTTAAGCCCTTTAATTCTATCTCATTAAAAGAAGAATTAATAAGCATTTTTGCCACTTCTGGTTTTAATATTTTTAGCTTGTTCATTTTTAGAATATAGTATGATCTACTCATTTTTTTAACGCTCAAAACTGCCTGCATTTCCTTTATTGAAATTGCTTCATACAAAGACATATTGATCTCTTGTATTTTATTATTATGTAAGTTTTTATAGTATCCTTTCATATTTGTGCAATTTGCTTTTAAATTTTCTAGTCTATTGATAATTATTTAAGCGCGATAGTCTAATAAATCAAAGTTATAGGCAGCAACAGGGTTGGTTTCTGCCAACTTCGCATAAGCACCATTTTGCATAGCAGTATAAATTTCTTCAGGTGTCTTGAGAATATGCTCGCCCAAATTCTTAGAAAAACACCAATTGCTTTCGTCAACTTGTTCTTGGCTTGCTGTAAAACCCATCAAACTTGCCTCAGCACATTCGCTGACGAACATGCCTGACATGAAACAGTTGGATATTGAATTATTGACTATGAAATCCTTAGCATAGCACCAAATTGAGGTAATTTGTTTGCCCTTAAATATTTCGACTACCTCTTTATCAATAATGTAACTCATATAGCCTAAGCCAGTAAATTGATTTATTGCATAAAGACCTGATTGAGATCCGTGACCGCACATAATAATATGATCGTGTATTTTAATTTCATTAATTACTTCCTCTTTTGACATTCCCCCAGTTATTACTGTAACATCTGGAATATCTTGATAAACGGCCTTGAGGAACACAGTACTAAAATCAGATGGATGGATTGAGCAGCATTTCATAAAATTGGTTTAATTGTTAATTGAACAAATCCACCCTTGATTTTAAAGTGGAGAACAAAGATAAGGGCTTTTCGGAATAAACCAAACTTTTTATAATTTTTTTATTTATTTTGGTTTTTGTATATTTGTAGAAAGAATCTAGAAATTTATATTTAGCTGTATATCAATGTATTAATACATATTTATTGTGTAAATAAGCATTAATTCTAGTGTTATTTTATTAAAAATTATAATATAAAACAATTTTTTTATTACAAATATTCAAAAATTGGTTTTATTTCAAATTATGTACCTTTATGAAAAATAATAGCATGTTACTACTTCTTCTTAACAATTTATTTGAAATGCCAAAGGGCGACCAGAGTTATAGGTTAAGGGACCTTTTTGAGATTAATATTGGCCTCATAGAAGATAAATTCAATAAAATGACTATTGAGTCTAAAGAAGAGGTGATGTTTATAAACCTAAAGGCATCTAAAGACGATAATTCGCAAGTATCCAATCTTACAATAATTGATTACCATACCAGGAACTTGATTGATTATAAAGAATTAGAGAAAAAGAATTTGCCCATAAAAAATGATTCTACTAAACAGGGTGTACCAGACGATAGAGTCTTAACTTCTTCAGATTATCTTATCTCTATACGTGGCCGTCCTAAAGGATTTTCTGTATCAAAATCATTAGATCCTAATAAACGCAAGCTTATTGCATCCCACCATTTTATTCAAATTAGACCAATGGCCTTAATAAGCCATATGCATGTACCCTACTTACATTTATTATTAGATATTATTTTAGAAATGGAGGTACTTCAAAAATTTGAAGATAAAAAAGATGAAGAAGAAATTAAAGGTAAAAAATATAGCGTTTTTAACTCATTTAAAGTAAATGACTTTAGAGATATTAAAATAAATATAACTACCGATGTTAAATTGCAGAAAGAAACATATGATAAGTTTATAAATCAATATAATATATTTTTAAATGCAAATTTAGAATTCGAAAAGATGAAGGAATCATTATATATAAATATTAAAAATTAAATATGATCAAGAATTTACCATACTCATTATTCTCAGAAGAGTTAATAGAGCAGTTAAAAGATAAAAAAATACATGTTATTTGCCAAGCAAATAGTAATGATAATGCCAAAGTAGAAGAATTAAGAAAAAAAATAACTATATCAACAAATGATGACGATGATAGATCCAAAGTCTTAAAACTTATTGACTTGGCAAATGAAAAGAAAGAAGCTGCTTTACTATATCCTAGCTATTATATCGGGATATATCCTACTGATAGCTATGAAACAGAACAAGAAATTATAGCAAAATTTAAAGTATACTTGCATGACCTATTTATAATAGCTAATGAGAAATATTTAAGAAGTAAAACTATTGTTTTTGTAATGGAATACGAAACACTTGCATATGCTAAAACATTAGTTAAACTAATGGATGAGTTTATTTCCGAAAATAGATCTGAAATCAAATATTTACAAGATGTATTCGTAACCCCCGATTGTATATAAGAGATACTATAGTCACCTTACTTAATTTCAACACTGCTAAAAAACTTATGTGCAGTGATAGGTAAGGAATTTTTGTGTTACGCAATTAGTAGGCTATTATTATTTATAATTACTTTTAATTTCGTTAGCAAAAAATTTAACATTATAATTTAAATATATTTATACCATTCATCTTGATACTCAAGATACATTCCATTTTTATCTCTAATACCCTTACCTCTTTTATAACCATACTTTTCAAATAATTTACCCATAAGTTCTAATATTACGACTGTTTCTTCCTCGCCCTCATCATCATCATGAATACATAGCCTTTGCCTATTCTCATAGTTGATAAAGTGAACCTCAGTTAAATTTTTTTGAAGTTTTACATCTTCGCCATTGAAGTACTCGATATAGTAACCTCGTTTTAATAAAAAATTAATTAATTCAACGACTTCTGGAAAGCCCGTTTCTTTATATTTATCAATGATATCAATTGGATTATTACTATCAGTTGATACTTTAACTTCATGAGATATTATTTTATTAAAAAAATCAGTTGCACTAGCAGGTAATGAAACCAAATATTTATTAAAATCTTCAAATGCAAAATTCCCAAAATGTTCAAGCACTTTTTGTTTATTTGCAAGCTTCTCTTCCTTCAATAGTTCAACTATTTTAGTTTCATACACTTTTGCCATCCATTCAACGCGTTTATTGTCTTTAAAACAAACATATAGCTTATCAATACCATCAGAAGATAATTGAGTAGTATGAACTAATGCATTATCTCTTAAAGTTTTAGATAAATCAATCAACCATTTTGATCTTACACCATTATTAGTTGATGGGTTAATTTCTTTTATTACTTTCTTTTTCATAAGATTTTATATAATATCATTCAAAATATTTATACCATTCATCAGCATATTCATTGTACATATTATTTATGTCAAAAATATTATCGCCTCGCTTATAGCCATATTTTTTCAATATCTTCCCAACAAGTATTAATACTAAATCAGTTTCTTTTTTATTTGCCCCATCATCATTTATACTAAGCCTATATCTATGAACATCACTACCATTCTCGGTAATAAAACGAACCTCAGTCATCATTTTTTGAAGTTTAACATAATCACTAGAGTCCTCCATAATATTATAACCTCTTTTCATTAAAAAATCAATGGCAACTATGACTTCCGGCAGCTTCATTAATTCTTCTACATTCTTACTTTTCCCCTGTCTAGCTTTTTCAGCTTTTTCATAATAATTATTAGAGGGATTATTTGGTAATAAATTTAAATACTCTTTTAATTCATCTATTGTACTAAAGCCTTCTAGATGGTGAAATTCATAACCATTATCCGTTTTTTCCATTATTACCTTATCGTCTCTTATCCTCACTTTAATTCCATACAGATTTAACGCAACTCTTTTATTTGGAAAAACTTCTGCAAGCCATTTATCACCGTTAACATCCATAAAATAAATAGAAAGTAAATCACATGAAGATTTTCTTTTTTTACCATCAGCATCGAGAGTGTGACTACCATCATAAAAAATTTCTAATTCTGCTTTATCGACCCAATTATTATCTAAAATAGATTTAGATAAATCGATAAGCCATTTTGTAGTTACCCCATTATTAGGATCATTTTTCTTAGTAGTAGTTTTAGTAGTATTCTTTTTCATAAAAAATTCTATTTTTAATATAGATAGATGTTCTCAGTAATTGAATTGGGGTATAATTCATTCAACCTTGTATTTAAGAATTCAAAATCTAAAGCAGAAAAATCAATACCACTGGTACGATCCATAAAAAATATATTTTTTGATTTTGAAATTTCCTCATTAAGTCTAACAATGTTTAATAATAAGTTTGATGAAATTTCATTATGATTAGTATCGATAAGTGCATCAATATTTCTTGGCATAAAAATTAATTTATTATGAAACAAGCATACTGCTGGTTCATTTGAATTGTCAATTAAATCAAAGTAGGAATCTTTCAGAGCATACCAATTTTCATATCTATTATAAGCATGAACTATATGCGTTAATTCATCGTTTGCAAACTCTATGGAAACTGCATCATATAAAAAGCTTCCTGCCAAAAGTCCAGAGCTTCCAACAGCAACAAGGGTGAAACTTGTAGCTAAATCCCCATAATTGTTGTTATTACTAAATCTAGACATATTGGCCCAGCCATCTTTTAAAATATCGTCATGACTAATGCCTAAATGATTACCGATTGACTGTTTATGAATTTTCATAGATTAAGATTTGATTACAATTTAATATTTTTTAGATTAAGATTTCTTTCAAAAACAAATATACCAATTATTTTGGTTTTTAATTATTATTTTTTATTTTTGTTTATAAATTGACCAAATTAAAAAGCATATATACTTTAAAAGTTATTGTTTTTAAGTATAATAAATTGAAAATCAATGAATAAGGACTTAACAATATTTTTACTCATATGCTGGATAGCATTTTGCCTAGTCAATCTAATGGATGGTATTTACGATGATATCAAGGAAAACAAGATCAAATTAAATTGTACTTACTCAAAATTAATTCTAGAGGTATTATACTACTGTGCACCTGTATATAAACAACATAACATAAAATACTACCCCTTATATCAGGTATCTAAATCTACTTCAAAACCAAACAGATTAGGATGTTATATTTTAGAAAAGAAAAAAATTGTGATCTATGTAAATAATTATGAAGGGTCAGAATCAGAAAGAATAAAAGGTATAATTCACTGTATTCTCCATGAAATAGAACATCATATTTCTCACCTTACTAATCCAGATTTTAAAAATTATGATGTCTATACAAAAAACACAAGCTACTCGTCAAATATTTTTGAAATTTCGGCGAACCGTTTCGCTGATTTAAAACTCAATGATTGTATTAAACAATTAAAACAAAAAGGGGTATTAACATAACAATTAAAATAACAAATGATAGATTATTATAAAATACTAGAAATAAAGCCTAATGCTACTGCTGAGGCAATTAAAAAATCTTATAGAAGATTATCAAAGTTGTATCATCCAGATATAAATCCAAGAGGTACCGAACAATTTAAAAATATCAATGAGGCCAATAGTGTTTTATCTGATTCAGAAAAAAGGAAGGTATATGATATTAAACATAAAGCAACCTATGATACAAGCAAAAATAATAATACCTCTGATCAAACTAAACCAAAGGCAAATAGCACTACAAATAATACAAATGTAAAAGCAAAAGCAAATACAAACACCAGTAGCTTTACCAAAACTTATACTTCTAATAATGGGGTACAAAGTACAATCATTGTGAATGGAGTAAAAATTAATGTAACAGGAAATAATACAACTGTAAATGTTGTAAATGGAAAGGTTATTATAGAAACAAAGAATTATTAAATAATATTTAATCCGATTAGTAATTTATCTTAAACAATAATTTCCCCTATCTTTGTCCCATCATCAAGAAGCCTAAATGGCTAGCAACCGAGAGAGTTACCCTCCACGGTGCTGGAATTAGATGAGGACAATTACAGTCAAAATAAAACGTAATGCCCTTTCAATTTTTTCTTGGTGTGATTTTTAACCTTAAAAACCGCATACCATGGACAAGAAAACAATTACCCTACAGCTTTTTATGAAAACCGGAGGCCCTCAGCCCGAAACCTGGGACCCAGAAGCCATCAACAAGTACTTTATTGGCAATTTCGCTAAACAATGGGCTATGTGCGATGGGTATCTTCCTACCTACCTAGGCTATGAAAATGGCGTAATTATGTTCAAATTGGTCACAGATCCCCGAATTACAGGCATTTATTGGATTAGCCTATGTAATTATATAGCCAATCAGTATAAGGCCAAGGTTGGGCTATTAAAGGATGCGACAAATTTCGATGTTGAGCACTTTATGGCTAATGATATCATTGGGTTTAATATAGAGGCAGACAACCCTGAGAAATTCAACAGCTTCGATTCTAGGCTTAAGGCTTCCTATGCCTCTTTACCAGAAAATCCCAATATGCTGCATAAAGGGAGGATTAGGTAGGCCTATAAATTATACACTGGGACCTTTTTTATGATTTGCATACAATTTGCACCAGAAATCATTTTATAACATTACTTCCCATTAGGCTTCCATTTACGATGTCATTTATGGTGGTTTAACTATGTATTCCCATTTTTAAAGATGCCAAATCGTATATTTACGGATAAATACGGATATAATTATTTGCAATTATCAGATATCTTATCGTATATTTACGGATAAATACGGATATAATGAGCTTGATAATAAACAACCTACAACTTGACTTAGGCATGAAAATCATGTCTGAACTATCTAAAATTGACCGTTTTGATGCTACTTGGTCAAATATTGAAAAAAGAGAAGGTAGTACA
>CANGOA010000022.1 GCA_947455255.1 Flavobacteriia bacterium
ATCATATCTAGTATGGTTACTGCATGAGAAAATTCACGATACAACTGTGGATATTCTGGATAATTTGAGTAATCAAAATACGTAATTTCAATATTGTTTTCTTCAAACAGAGATTCAATCATGTAATTTTTAGCTGCTGGACCTGTAAAATAATGTGAAACATTATTTTTAAGACATAAATCTACCAAACGTTCAGTTTTACCATCAATCAGTTCAAATTCTCGTGAATCAATAATTTCAGTTTTGATTCCCAATATTTCATTAATTCTGCGAATAAACAACACATTTATATCTGTGATATTTGTTAAATCGGTACGATACAGCTCTTCAAAAATATCTTTATATTTTTTGAAAAATGGTGTTTTTGAATAATTCGACTGTATGGTTTTCCAATGTTTTTCACCCCAACTTAGATCTGAAACTTGTGTCTCATTTATCTTTTGGAAAAACTTACCTTTTACATCTACTGGAATTGTCAACCAAGATGGTCCATTTGGTGTTTTAATTAAATTTCGATTTCTCCAATCACGTTTTGTATATTGCATATCATCAAATACAATAAATAAATCGACCGAATTTATATTATCAAAATAACCCTTCCACGGAATATAATTACTTTGTGTTATAATTGCTTTTTTCAAAATTTAATTTAAATAAATGTAAACAAAGATAATAAAAGCTAGTTTAGACTCAGCATTAATCTTTCATAGAAATGATTTGATCGATTGTTTTACTTACTCTTAACATATCTGAATAATGAGATTGACGTTTCTCAGCATCAAAAACGATAGTGTAAAAATCGTTTAAAGCGCTTATAAATTGGTTTGTAGCTGGAATATTTATTTTACGTATTTCAGCCTCTTTTTCAATCAAAACCACTGTGTCTTGATGTGATCTTGGAGTAAACGCTTTTGAAACAGTAATTTTTCCTTTACTTCCCCAAAGAGCATAATTACATTGATAATAGTTATCAAAACCAAATGTCAGATGAGCAGAAACACCTTTTTTAGCAAGAAAAACAGATCCAAAAGTCTCTGTATTAAATTGTTCATTATAATTTAATGAAGAAGCTTTAAATTCAATTTCTTCACCTAAAAAGTAAAAAGCTGATTTTAAAGTGTATCCACAAGCATCAAACAAAACTCCGCCACCAATTTCAGGTTGGTACCTAAAATTGGATTCAGAAAGTGGTGGAAAACCAAAATTACTTTCAAATGATCTGATTTCTCCAATTTCTCCTTGTTGAATTATGTGTTTAACAACATTATGTTGTGGATGATATAAAAAAGTATACCCTTCCATTAGTGCTACATTGTTTTTTTTTGCATTCCATACCATTTCTTCAACATCAATACTAGAAAAAGCTAATGATTTCTCCGCATAGACATGGACTCCTTTGTTTAAAAAAAGATTAACCCATTTCTTATGAAGTCCTGTAGGAAGTGGAATGTAAACTGCATCTAAATCTTGATCAAGTAATTCTTCGTAACCATCAATTGGAGGAATATTAAATAAAGTTGCAAATTCTTTTGCCTTTTCTTTGTTTCGACTTGCAATTCCAATTATTTCAAACTTATTTTGCAATTCTAATAAAGCAGGAATGAATTGATTTTTAGCAATATTCGCACAACCTATTATCCCAATTTTTATTTTAGTCATCTCAATAAATTTCGTTTAAAACTTCAGTCATTGATTGAATACAATAATCTAATCCATTTTCAGATAGTTCAGTGTAAAATGGTAGACGAACCAATTTTGAAGCATATTCCTCAGTTATTGGAAGGTCTGAAGCTTTATATCCATACGTTTTTCCTTTTTCAGAAGAGTGTAAAGGTAAATATCCGATGTATGCATACACATTCTTTACTTTCAATTTTGTTAAAAATAATTCTTGATTTGCTACTGTATCAAAAACTACCCAAAAAGCATGATGATTTAATACAACATAATCAGGGACTTGAAAAAAATGCACTTTATTATAATTTTTAAATAAATTGAAATACGCCTCAGTAATTAAAGACCTATTTTTTGTTATTTCCGACTCAGATTCTAATTGAGATAGTAACATCGCCGCTAATATATCGGATAACAGATAACTCGAACCAACATCAACCCACGAGTATTTGCTCTTAACTCCTTTCAATACCAACCTTCTATCGGTCCCTTTTTCCTGTAAAAAATGAGCTCTTTCTACCCATTCAGGTATATTAACAACCAGAGCTCCACCTTCTCCAGCATTGTAATTTTTAGTTTCATGAAAACTAAAAGCTGCTAAATGAGCTTGCGTACCACAGGCTTTGTCTTTATAGTAACTACCATAAGATTGTGCGCAGTCTTGCATGACAATTAGATTATGTTTAGTTGCAATATCCATGATTTGTTCGATTTCACAAGAAACCCCGGCATAATCAATTGGGATGATCATTTTAGTTTTTGGACTAATTAATTGTTCAATTTTTGCAGGATCAATATTCATTGTTTTTGGATCTACTTCACAAAAAACTGGAGTAGCACCAAAAAGTACTATTGCATTTACGGTTGAGCTAAATGTATAAGACGGCAAAATTACTTCATCACCATGTGTAATGCCAGCTAATACAGCCCCCATTTCTAATGCAGCTGTTCCGGAAGGTGTCAAAAAAACCTCATGAAACTCATGATTTTTTTTCATCAAATCAATTACACGATTGCAAAACGATTGATTTCCACAATGCTTTCCTGATCTAAGTGCTTCTAAAACATATGGTTCTTCATTTTTTGAAGCATATGGTTTATTAAATGGTATGATCATATGTTTAAATTTAAAGCTGAAATTAAACTTCGTGATTGAATATTTAAATAATTATTGAACTTAAGAAATAAAGTTAGTTGACCTAAAGAGATCCATTTATAATTTTCAGGAACCTCTAATGAAAATTGATAATCAACTTCGATAATTAAATTGCGATTTTGTTCATGATAGAATCTACCTCCTTCCTCCGATTGTAAAGTGTCAAAAATAATTTGTTCTGTAGTTGCGTTTAAAATATTCTTTAGAAATGGTATCTCATCTGAATGTTTGTAACTTCCTGTTATGCACTGAACTGTGGGAGCCATTTCCACGACGTCAAAATTTCCAGGTTCCACTTTTGCTTGAATTAAAAAATGATATACCCCTTCAATTTTTCGAATAATAAACGCTATTATACCATCCAATACAGGTTGTATTAATGGCTGATTCCATGTTGCTACTTCTCGGTTATTAATTTTAACTTCCGTAGCAATTACTTTAAAATACAAATTATCCTTATGAATAATTTCATTTTCTTTTATGCTCCAATGATTTACTTTCCTTAAATCTACCGGAGAAATCTCCAAATCATAATAAAATTTTAGTCGAGTAATCCAATTTAATATCTCATCAAACGAATGTAAGGAAAATAAATTATTCAAATAACTGACCACGTGATTTTTAGAGTTGTAATTCAATAGTTTGTCCGAACAAATTGTTTCTAAGACTTCTTGATTGATATCTGTAAAAGAAATGCCTGATATAACCGTTCTAGTATCCATATTTACAAGATTATCTCTCTTCAATAGCTCTTTTATTTGACCTAATGTTACCCAAATAAAATTTGTTTCAGTAACTATCTCATCTTCTATTTTAATTATAATATTTCTATTTCTTTTCCTCAAAAATCTAGCACCTTGTTCGGATTGTAATTGATCTAATAATATTTGATGTTGTTTAACCCCTTGGAAATATTCTAAATAAATTGGTTTTTTTCCTTTATGTCTCGCTTCGTAATTGCTTCTTGTAGCTTGTAGAGTTGGAGATAATTGAACATGATTTAGATTGCCAGGTTCAATTTTTGCTTGCAATAAAAAATATAAAACACCATTTATTTGCTTAGTAATAATTCCTAAGTATCCTATTTCTGGTTGATTTATAATTGGCTGTTGCCATTCAGCCACATTTCCCCAATTTGTTTTTACTTGAATTCCTTCAATTGAAAAAAACTTTCCGGTTTTATGTTTTAATGCTCCAGAATTTTGGTCAAAACTCCAATCTGTCATTTGGTTGAATGGAATCTCAGTAATTTCAACGTATGTTTCTAGATTTTTGATCTTTAACCATTCTACTATTTCTTCCAAAGAATGAATACATTCTTTTGTCGTTAGTGCTGATTTTAAAAAATCAATATTAATAGCATTAAACATAAAATATTCTGACTTATAGGTTATAGGTTTAATTTATATAATTCAACAATTCCGTGATATTTCGAAGAATATGTTTTGTATAAATAATACCTTTTATTTGCTTGAATTGATGCTCTAATTTTTTCTGTAATCTTAATAACTTTAGGGAAAAAACAATTTGCTTTATTCACTCCTTGATTAATCGCGAGTAATTGTATGTTATTATTATTTATCATATTGATATAATAATTAGCGCATGTATCTATATTTAATGTTTTAGAAATTTGATATAAAAACAAATCGTGAAATAGAAAATTACGTGTATGTAAATTAAGTTTTTGATTTTTCCTAAAACTTGCAACACTAGTTGGTATAGATTGATTCTCATCATAAAAAATGAGATAATCAGAACTATTATTTTTTGAAATTTCGACTAATAATTTTTGAGGAATAATGTATTGTTGCTCTGTTTTACTATTTCGAATTACATCAAATGAATAATTAATACTTGAAAGAATAATAAGAAAAATGGTAAATATCAATTCATTTCTAGTGCTAATTTTAATTTTCTTCAGAAAATTGCTTTTGGATAAAAAAACGAAAATTAGTAAACAAGTAAAAACTGCTGTTACATGAGGAACATTAGTTGATTTATTATATACATATATTAATAAAAAATAAATCAAGGAAGGATATATATAAAACCAATTCTCTTTACTCCTAATCACACCTTGCTGATTAACTATAATTAATATGAAAACCAAACTAATAAGTCCTACTAAACCAACTTGAACTGTTAGATAACTTAATAAAGACGAAAAAGACGAAAAATAGGAAGTAGATTCATAGGGGACATCCACTAAGTAATACCCAAAAAAAGGTGCAGATTTAGGATAAAAATAAACAGCGAGTAATATCATAAAACCAGAAACAATAAAAAGTTGAAATAGCCGATTTTTAAGTGTCGATTTAGCAAAGTTTTGCCATATTTTTTTTATGAAAATTGACAAAATTAGAAGAGTATACACTATAAATATCAATCTAAATGTAATTGCAATAAATAGTAATATCGCCGATATACATAAAGCCCAAACATTATTTTGTCTGATATATAAAAGCATAAAAATCAAACCTGACAACATAAACAAAGCTGATGAAAGCTCAGGCATATATGTTGACAATCCATATCGATAATGATAAAAAACAGGTAACTGAAAAATTATTACTAATATAAAAATGATAGTTTTTGGTGTAATTACCTTTTTTAATAAAATAAACAAACTCAAAGAAAAAATAAAAACAGAACAAAAAGATCGTAAAATAATATCCCAATCAGAAATTAAAAAATTAGGGTATAAAAATGTTATCAAACCGCTATATCCAGGGCTTAAAATATTCCCTTTATACTCATAAATCATTTGATTGAACCGATTCAACAAACCAAAATCACCATTAAACTTTTGATAACGTTCGAGTTGTTTAAATTCATTCATTACACCATCAAAAACAGGGAAATTATTTTCTTGAAACGTATAAAAAGAATAATAAGATTTTAATGAAACAAATAATGCTAATAATAACAACACAAAAATCGATAATTTATGTCTTGTAAATAAGGATAATAATATTTTCATTAAACTAATGTATTATGTCTCATTTTGGACAGAATTTCGAACGAAAAATATAAAAATAATAAATACTTTTGCACATAACGTAAATTTCTACTTTAATTTATTTAAATCCAAGTTAATTTTCATCTTGAATTTATAATTTCAACCAAAAGTAATGAGTGTTTTCAAATCTTTTTTTTTTAATAGAGAAAATAAATCCTTTCAATATTTATTTTTATTAGTCATACTTTCAACAGTTATCAAAGTTGCACTTATTGGCAAAGGATTTTTAGCTCTTCCTGATGAGATGAGATATTTTACATCTGGAAAAGCGGTCACAAATTTTATGAATTTAAAAATAGGAGCTGGAATAAATGCTTTATATAACACGCATGCTAGACCAGGGGATGCATTTCTAAAAATGATTCCTCATTTTTTTCAAATAAAATTAGCTGAATTTAATAATACACCATTATATAGTCCACAAAATTCTTACCCTTTATTTATATATAATTTTCTTATTTTAATTTGCATTGAATTTATTCTTTATCGATTTTCTGTATTAATATTTAAAGACAAATTAAAAGCAATATTTAACGTGCTAATTTTTAGTTGCCTTACAAATTCTTTTATCTACCTTAGACATGCTTTACCTTATGATGAAAGTTTACTTTTTTTCTATTTAACGATCTATTTATTAATCAAACAGACACTATATAAAAAGATGAATATTATAAAGTACTTTCTATTAGGAGGGCTAGCATTTTTTTCTTATTTGTGTTATCCAGGTTATTTTCCTTTATATCTTATTATCATAGGTTATCTTTTTTTTAAAGGACTTTCAAGACAATCATTTATAAAAAACACGTTCAACTCTATTTATTTTGGATTAGGTAGTTTATCAGTTTTACTATTAATAGAATTTACAGCATACAAGGTAGGTGAATCATATTTAAAAGACGCTGCTATTTTGTCACAAACGATACTTCAAGGCTCATTTGAAGAATCCTATACTTTTATTTTTAAATATCTTTTTGAAGCAGAATTTATTGCAGGTTATTTACTGATAATCTCAATAGTTACTGTTGCATTTATTTTAATTTTTAAGTTTAAAGAATCTTTAAAGGAATTTGGTCCTGACTTAATCTTAATAATTTCAATTGCAACAATAATTTACCTTTTTTATGGTACTTTAGGTTTTTTCTTTCATAAATTCGTAATGTATGGTAGATTAATACATCAATATTTACCTATTATTTCTTTCATTGGAACTCTTTTTGTTTTTAAGTTGATAGGAGATAAAAAGAATTTACTTCTACTAATTTCAGTTGCCTATATTATATCTTTTATTTATAATATCTACCAGTTTAATGGAGTAGTTTATCCTAGAGATAAAAGTTGGGAATTAAGTAAAAAATATAATTTGAAAAATATTGAAAACATATATGAATACAAAAGATGTTTTCCAGAATTTCCATTAGAACAATTTAACAATAATCATTCAAATGACTATAAAATTTTAACTCTTAACCTATGTTATATTCCACACCCTTCAAAGGCAAAAGAATATATAGAATTTCAAAATAAGAATAAATCCTCTATGATATATAACAAAACTCATTTTAACAACTTAAAATCTTACCAATTTGAGGGTTTTACGATAAAAGAAAGACAACTTTCAGATAAAATGAAATTAAAGGTAAAGATTTTTAAAAAATAATTTTAAACCCATACTTTCATAAATGAAACCATACGTAATTCCACCACCAGAAGCTAGTTATCAATTTTTTGGAATATTAGATGGACTATCCATTTTTGTTTGGTTACTCATATTAATAAATTTAATTTCTTCCGATTATCAGAAGAATAAAAATATAAGTTATTTTAAATATTACCAACAAGGTTTTTATTTTAAACTATTAGCAGCACTTAGTTTTTCTGTAATATATATCTTAAAATATAACGGAGGAGACACAACTGCTTATTGGGATGCGGCGCAAAAATTAAATAATTTATTATATGAAAGGCCAACTTTATTCCTAAAAGAATACTTCTCAAACGACCCCGAACGTTTGCGATTTATGTCATTTGATGATTTCGTCGGACTGCCTCCAAACTGGATTTATAAAGAAGATGAAAGTTGGTTTACATCCAAAGTAATGGTTTTTCTATCAATAATAACTTTTAGAAGCTATTTTGCGATGACTATGATATGTTCTTATTTGTCATTTAAGGCAAGTTGGAAATTATTAGAATTAGGAATTAAGCATAAAGTGTGCAGTGAAAAAAGCATAGCGATTGCTTGCTTATTTCTTCCTTCGACCGCTTTCTGGTGCACAGGAATTTCAAAAGATACTGTAGTTTATATTTGTGTAATTTATGCCTTAGTCTTACTCTTTCAACTTTATGAAAAATCAAAAAAAGATAATTTTTTTTATATTAAATTAATCGTGATTTATTATTTACTTGTAAATATTCGTGATTTTATGCTAATTGCTGCATTAGCACCATTCATGCTTTCATTAGGTATAAGATGGGGAAATAAACAAAAAAACTCGGGGGCTAAAATATTCATAAACATGATGATGATCGGAGCGATTATGATAGGACTTTCCTTTTTTTTTAGTTCTAGTAAAGCCCAAGAATTTAGTCAAGAAGCTCAATTAATTCAAACAGACTTGAAAAATAATACAACATATCAAGGTGCCAGATATGATCTAGGTGTTACAGATTTTAGTCCTCTAGGTATGATTAAAGCAATGCCTCTTTCAATTTTAACTGCTTTTTACAGACCATTTATTTGGGAAGCTAATACGATATTTATCTTTATAAGTGCTGTTGAAACATTTGCTCTACTTATTTTAACCATACTTTTATTATCAAAAACCGGTTTGGTAATTGCAATTAAAAGAATTCAAGAAGAAGAGTTTTTAATTATGGCATTTGTTTTCAGTATAATTCTAGGTTTTTTCGCAGGATATACATCTGGTTTATTTGGAGTGTTAGTTCGATTCAAGGCTCCATTATTACCTTTTTTATACATTGTACTACAGATGAATACAAAAAAACCTATAGAGCAAACAACTACTAAATCACCACCTAAATAATTTCCAAATAATTGATATTAACTGTTTTACTGTAAATTTCGACTTCCATGTTATAGGTTTAACAAAAAACAGTACAACTTCATTAAATTTTAGTGATATAGATTCTAAATACAACTCTTTCCAATAAGAAATCAAATACCTATCTAAGTTATCTCCTTCAAAATAGTGACGAACCGCGTTTGAATCAAATAATTTAGAAATAGAATTAATTTTTTGATTTAAACTATTTTCAACATCTAATTCAATTTTAAACGCAGGTAAAAACAAGTCTAGATCTTCAGAAAAATATCTTCTTAAATAATTTATTTTTATAATGCTTGCAGCTCTAATCTGATCATTAGTATGTATTGAACTTATTTGGTCATCGTGTATACGATAATCTAATAAATACTCAGGAATATTAGCGATTTTAGTCTCAAAAACAATTCTTGTCCACAATTCATAATCTTCAGCATGTAAAAAATTATGCTTAAAACATTCTTCCAATCTTTGTAGAGATTCATTTCGTAACATTACACTTGGATGTATAAATGGACAATAAAAAGCTAAAGCAAAGGCCAATGAATTATGATCCGTATGATATAATAATTTTTCTCGCGTTTTGTTTTTAATTAAATTAACTCCTGTCCCTACAAGTCCATATGCTGTATTTAACTCTAAAAAATTCACTTGTTTTTCAAAACGTTCTGGACGTGAAATATCATCAGCATCCATTCTAGCAATATATTTGCCTTTTACAAGTTTAAAACCTTTATTTAAGGTCTGAATTAATTTGATGTTGGTTTCGTTTTTATAATAAAAAATTCTATTATCATTAAAAGATAAAATAATTTCTTCTGATTTATCTGTAGAACCATCATTAACAATGATAAGCTCAAAGTTATTATACGTTTGAAAAAGTATACTTTCTATAGCCTCACGAAGGTGTTTTTCACCATTGTATACTGGCATTACAACAGAAACCAATGGTAATTCATGTGATTTTCCAATTACATTTTCTTCCATTCACATGGTATTAAATGAACACTATTAGCTTGCATCTCTTCATTAAGAAACCATTTATCCGGTGCAATTACTAATTTATTTTGATGCTGATTCAACCATGCACCCCACCAACTAAATGAACTATTAGCGATAATATTATGCTCACAATTGCTCATTAATAACATTTCTTCACAATCAAATGGAATATTTTCTACGTAAATAATATTTGTTTGATTCCCGAAAACTTCTTTTACATATTCCTTATCGTCCGAAAACACAAAAAAAGTAGGATTTTGAAACTGACTTTGAATATATGCTATCGCGGTTTTGTAATAATTTAAATCGCAAACTCCATGAAAAGCAGTAGTTTCAGAATTAGAAACATAATCACCTCTTCGAACATGAATAGATACACTTATTTCAGTAGATTCTATTAATTGACTGTAATAATTAGCTGAATCAGAAAAATCATTTTTCAATGTTAGTTCTTTTAATAAAATAGGGCGAATTTGTTTGAAATAACTTTCTGATTGCCAATACCCTTGAAAATAAGTATTATCATTATGATAGTTTACATAATTTTCATCAAATCTAAATGAAGGTTCATTAATAACGGATAAGCGAAAATAAGGGATGTTCTTTCGTGTTAATTTTGAGATTAACCGATCTTTAAAATTAGGTTGTCTTTTTTTTAATTGACTAATTTCTTCGTTGGTTGCAATTAATTCTTTTAACGCAAATGAACTTAATTCATAGTTCCTTAAATCATCCCATGCATATGACGATATATCTAAATATAAGTCAGCACCTGACTTCTGGCTTAAAGCACGACCAAATGCAAATTGAAACAATTGATTTCCCAAACCACCTGTAAGTTGTACAATAATCATCAAATCTCTAATTAATAGTTTGCTCTAATTAATTCGATAAAATTAACTTTGGCATAATTCGAAATATGTCTTTTTAATTTTTTTACAAATGTTAATCGTTTAATAAAATTCGAAGATGGAAAAAACTTATTAAATATATAATTAAACTCTTTTATTTCTAATTCTTTATTTTGAAAACAATCATTTGTGATATTATGATCGTCAGGACTATTTTCAAATAATACCTCTTCAATATAAACAAGTTTTAAATTGTATTTTAGCATTAATTGTAAATAAAACTCAATATCAACTAACCATATCAAAGCTTTATCAAATTCTACATTTATCTTTGGAAATAGAATCGTGCTTGGAGGACCTATTATATTTGCCCACACTAATGAAAATGGATCATTTTGTAATTCAGTGACTTTTGATTGTGATGGCAAATTCACATAATTCCTTTTTTCTCTTATAAATTCTCCCTTGATACCTGCGAAAATTAAAGCATTTGTATGAATTTTAGTCAATTTCATCATTTTTTCAAGTGCATCATTTTCACAAAACCAGTCATCATGATGCATGATTTTTATCCATTTTCCTTGGGCTAATGAAATCACATAATTCCAATTGTTAGGAGAACCTAAGGAAGAGGTATTTCGAACATATTTTATCTCAATGCATGAGTTCTCTTGAAATTCTTTTACCAATGTCTCTACATCGTTGTTAGAACTATCATCAGAAATAATAAGCTCAAAATTTCGATACGTTTGACATGCGATTGAATCCAAGGTTTTTCTCAAATATTTAGTTTGATTATAAGTTGGAATACAAATACTTACCTCAATTAAATTATTCACCTTAATTTAAAATATCAATTAATACTTCAGTAATCTCAGTTGAAATTACGGTTGGTTTACAAACTTGAAATAACTCCTTAACCTCATCACTTTTTTGAGTATGTAAATTACTGTCTATAACCAAAGCTATAATAGCATCAGCCATTTTTTGAATATCCAAATAAGGAACAACTATCCCTCCTCCTTTGCTTATAAGCTCCTGTATTCCTGACGCTTTCTCAAAACAAACAATTGGAATACCTAGTAGTCCGGCTTCAATCGCAGCCAAGGGAAACGAATCCGAACGTGAGGTCAAAGCAAATACATCCATGGCTTTAACAATGTCATGAGGCGAAGTAGTATGTGGTAAAAAATGAACGTTAGAAGTCAAATCAAGTTTTGCAATGTCTCCTGCATTAACTGTTTTACGCTCTAAAGACTGACTTCCAAGCCAATAAAAATGAATATTCTGATTTCTAGAAACAACTTCTTTAGCAACCAATAGAAAAATGTCATCTCCTTTTGCCCAATATGCTCCACCAACCATGATGACTTTTTTAGCTTCTTTAGGCTCTATAGATGGTTGATTTTGAGTAACAAAAACTTCGGAGCACTCATAAACACAACGTATCAATTTATGATTGCAACCAAAAAATGACATCAAATGTTCTTTCACTAATTCAGAAGCTGCTATAAAAAAATCTATATTATCAATATTTTTCTGAAAATCAGTCGTTAACTGTTGAATAGCAGTAGCCATTTCATGTACATGTAAGAGAATTTTCGTTTGAGTATATGACTTTTTTAATTCAAGTGCAATAGGTAAAGAAACTACAGTATTTGCATAGATTAAGTCATATTGATTATTCACTAAAAGCTGCATCTTTATATCCCTTTCAGATTGAAAAGGTTTTCCTGTTAGCTTATGAAAAATACGGTTTTTTAAACTATAATCTGGCTTAATATTTACATTTGTGAAATCTAAATAAAAATCAGAGATCTCTCTAAATGCATTTTTTAAGGGATTTTTAGACTTAAGTGATAAAACGTGGATTTCTAATTTAGATTGAGAATCTTTTAATGATTCTAAAAAATACAATAACGATCTTGGCGCACCTGACAACGCAGATTCATGTGTAATGAATAAAATTTTATGCTTCAACATGCCGATCAACTTCTAACTGACTTAATAAGCATT
Source organism: Flavobacteriia bacterium (assembly GCA_947455255.1). Classification (GTDB taxonomy): domain Bacteria; phylum Bacteroidota; class Bacteroidia; order Flavobacteriales_D; family Crocinitomicaceae; genus CANHVK01. The sequence goes on from CANGOA010000022.1 coordinate 12,784, forward strand.
AGTAATGGTAAAATTACATATTTATTCACAAAAAAGGGTATAAAATGATGCCTTTTTAAATAGATGTTACGCTCCTTCATCACTTCGTATTCAGACACATTTGAAATACCTGCTATTTCTGCAATACATATATCTAACGAAATCTTTTGAAGACGAGCATGAGATAACATTGAATCAACTAACACTCCCCAATCCGCTATAATTTTATATTGTTCCTTAAAACCTCCAACCTTTTCAAGTTGAGATTTCTTAATAAAAGTTGCTTGATGTGAAATTGGTGTGTGATTCAAAATTTGTCGAAACTTAAAATCTTTTTTTGGATTCCAACGCTCACCTTCTATACTTCCCCACAAATGACACCCATAAACAATATCTGCAGACTTATCAATCATTTTATAAACGTTTGATATCACATGTGAATTCGCAAAAATATCCCCAGAATTCAAAAACAAAACAAATTTACCCTTTGCTATTTTCCATCCTTTATTCATAGCATCATAAACACCTTTATCGGGTTCAGAAATACACATAGAAATTTTATTTTTATAGGATTCGACAATTAACAAACTATCATCTGTAGAAGCTCCATCAATCAATATATATTCAATTCCTAGGTAGGTTTGACTTATTACACTTTCAATAGTCCTCGTTAGACCTATAGAGTTATTGTAATTTATTGTTACAATTGAAAATAGCAATTTAAAACTGTATAAAATTTAAACCAAAGGATTTTCTTATCGGCAATATTTTTAAAAAATATGTTTCGATTAATGAAGCATAATAATTATCTGGCTCGAATTGAAATTGATTTAATTTAGGTAATAAAAATATTTTTACCATAGCATCAAAAATTGCATCAAAATTAGTTGGATCAAAATATATGGCTTTATCTCCTAAACTTTCAATATGACCTTCTAAATTACTACAAGCTACTTTACAGTTTAATGCCATAGCCTCGAGTGGTGGCATATTTGAAGGTCCAAAAAATGAGGGATAAACTAGAGCAATACAATTTTCATATAAAACACATAATTCTTTATTAGAAACAAAACCTAAATTTAATATAGAATGTGTCATATTATTTCGTTCAATTTCATCAATTATATAATCTAAATTACCTTTATCCGAACCACAAAATACCAATTTAATTTCAGGATGAATTTTGTGAAATTTAATAAAAGCTTGAATCAAACCAAAATGATTTTTATGCGCCCAAAATTGAGCTGGATAAAAAAAGAATTTATTTGGCTCGATTTTATTAGTTATTAAAAAATTCGAGGTAAATTGACAATCATTTTTTTCAAAAATAACTTCTCCAGGAAACAAAGGCAACACGAATATTTTTTTTTCAAATACACCTAAATAAGATATTAATTCTTTTTTACTTGCATTACTCTCAACGAAAATTGCAAATGACTTTAACAATGCATTCTTGGTATAATAATTTCTATCTTCAAAAGTATTATTCATTGCTAATTCAGGGAATGAATAAGTAGACCTATGGCCTATATCCCATGAAGTTATAACATATGGATAATTTAACACTATTGATTCACCAATAGGATAATATATAATATCAATTTTATTTTTTTTTAAATGATTTTCAATCACTTCAGACTCATTATTAACGCATTTGCGTTTAAACTTATTGAAAATTGATCTTTTATTTTTACCATGGTAATATTCTTTTAGAACAGGAGTTAAAATAATTTTTTCTTTCTTAAAATTATATGTCTCATTATATCTAAAAATAAATACAAATTGTAATGATTTTTGAAATTCAAAATTATCTATAATCCCCAAAAGCCTAGAGAGATAAGTATCTGACCCTCCATTAATTATATCTACCTTATTATTTATATATATGCCTATTCTCATATTAATTTTGAAATTACATAATTAATCTGATCATTTGTAATTCCTAATCCACAAGGCAAATAAAATCCATTTCTAGCTAATTTTTCTGCAATAGGATAAGATTGATTTTGAAAAAAACCCATTCTTTTAAAAATTGGTTGTTCATGCATGCACCAAAAAAATGGTCTAGTTCCAATTCCTAAAGATGTTAAATGCTCAACAATTTCAATCTTAGCTTTCTCCGTGTCAAAAACTAAACCAAAAACCCAATAAATATTTGTTGCATAACCAGTCTCAGGTAACGGAAGCTGAACATTTTTAATATTTTTTAAACCATCTGCATACATTGAACCTATTTCTCTCTTTCTTTTTATATGAAATTCTATTTTCTCTAATTGTGCTAAACCTAATGCAGCTTGCATATTTGTCATTCGATAATTCCAACCAATATCCTCATGAACAAATCTTCTTCCATTTGGTTCAAATGCTAAATTTCGTAATTTTTGACATTTTTGGTATAATTCTTCAGCATTCATTAAAATCATGCCACCTTCACCAGTAGTTATCATTTTATTCGGATAAAAACTAAAAATACTAATATCTCCAAAACTCCCACATTTTACTCCATTATAGGTCTGACCATGCATCTCTGCTGCGTCTTCAATAAGTAATAAATTATATGTATTACATAATTCAATTATGGAATCCATATCTACAGGTAAGCCATAAATATGTACAACTAATATTGCCTTGGTCCTAGACGTTATCTTTGATTCAATTTGATTAACATCTATATTCCAAGTTAATGGATCTGAATCAACCAACACAGGAATGGCACCTGCAGAAATTATAGATTGAATAGGTGAAATAATAGTAAAAGTAGGTACAATCACCTCATCTCCAACGGATATACCTAAAGCTTTAACTGCTATATCTAAAGCTGCAGACCCATTACTTACAGCAACACCATATTCACGACCTATATAAGAAGCAAAACTTGTCTCAAATTTATTTATAAATGGTCCCTCGCTAGATATCCATCCTGTATCTATACATTCATTTAAATATATTTTTTCATTACCTGATAATAATGGTGAATTTACTGGAATCATAGAATAAAACATTAAATACTTTTATTTAGCATACATTTCTAAAAATAAATTATTTTATTTTCATTTACAGAATTAAATCTAACCTTATCAATTTCTTCACTGTACGGCCCTTGCTTAACCTCAAATATTGTTGATTCTTCTAAAATTTCAAAACCATGTCCACCATTAGATAGCAAAACAACGTCTCCAGAATATAATATTGAGCTTTTGATATAATTTTGATCACTTGAATAAAAATCTACACGTACTTTACCATTTTTTATAAACAAAACTTCTTGTGTTAAATTTATTTCTCGTGTTATTAAATTATGGCAATGAGGTTGTATTTTATATCCTTTAGGCCTATTCATCAACCCTATCTGCTGAGAATCTGAAGGATCGGAGAAAAATTCAATCCCATTTATTGAATAATCTCTTCTTATAATTACACCTAAAATATTATTATTAAAATCAAACACTTTAACTAAATGATCCATATGATTGAGTATATATAGTTATTGTTTAATGTATTTCTCCTTATACTTAATTATGGCCGAATCCACAACGTTTTTATATTTAGAAGTACATGCAACTATATCAAAATAATAAATAGTTCTAACACTTAAGTTTAATTCCATAGAAATTAAATAATTGTTTAATTTTTCTAAAAGTTTATAATCTTTACTATCAAAAACAATATTTCCAAAATTATCAAACACACAAAAGTATTCGTAACCATTGTTTTCTAACCAATTATAAAATTCTTTATACGATTCTAATTGGTTCATATTTTCAATTAAATTCTCCCAAAACAATATTGGTTGAGATTCATTGATAATTTGATTTGCAGACATAATAACATCAAAATCAAACCCATCTGTATCAACTTTTAGTAAAGATATATTATTTTTCAACGCTACCAAATCATCTAATAATTTAAATGAAATTTTAAAATTTTCATCGTCAACTAATTTTGCAGTACCCAAATGTGTATGTTCAAAAAAACCATTATACCTCCCAGTACCAACAAATTCATTTATTGATTTGACTCTAATAGAGTCTGGATTCGAAAGTAATTTAATATTGTTTTTTAAAAACTCAAAAAAAACATCCGATGCTTCAACACACAAAATATCATTTTCACACTCATTAATCAGAGAAAATAATGTATCCCCAATATTAGCGCCAACATCAATAATTTTAGTGTTTTCAGGCAAGAAACTCGCCAAAACAGGCAAAAATCTATCGTATAATCTACAATTTTCTTGAAAATTAGGAAGTCCAAAATTTTCAGGTATAAAAATTTCATATTTTCCTATTCTATATTTATTATTTTGCATTGTATTTTAAATATAAGTAAATTTATTTAATTAGTACAAATCTAAAAATTTTCTTTCTACATGAATGTTATTATAATGTATATTTAAATATCTTAAAGTCTTTTTTTTTAAAATAAATAAAAATTGTTCATATTCTCTTTAAAGAAGGTAATATCTATACTTACCCGTTGTGCATTTGAAAAATAAATAAAAGTTATTCATTGAATTAATAAACAATTTATATATTCAATTGGCTAACAATCTTTTAAATGCATAAACAACTTTACTCAAAATTATGAAATAATCCTGAATCAGTTACAAGGATTTAACTTTTCTTACTCTAAAGTATAAACAAATTCGTAAGCCTAAACCATCAAATTTAGAAGTTGTATCAATTTCTTTAACCACAGATTTTATGGGTATTTATTCTGAATTCCAATTATTTAGACGTTTATCTTCAATCTATTTATCTTCAAAGATTGAAAGAAGTGTCTACAATAGAAGAAGGCGTAAATTATTTGATTTCACGGAATTTATTAGAAAAAAACTTTCTACTAAGTTTAATGAATTTGAAGATGTGTTCATTATCGATTCTATGCCTTTAGAAATTTGTAAGAATTCTAGAGCGAATAGAAGCTCTATTTGTAAAGAAGTAGAATGTTCGAGACCTAGTAAAGGGTATTGTGCTTCACAAAAAATGTATTATTTTTATTATTATAATTATTATGGTTATAAAGTAGCATTAATAAGACTGAATCTTTTTTGTTAAATTCAATTTGCAAAAATGGTTGAATAAGCCATTTGAAGAGCATATAGAACCACTTCCAGTATCAGCCACAAGGGGGAGGGGACTATTTTATATAAGGCTAAATTTGAATAGTTTTACAAAGGTGATTGGAGAAATATATTTTTTTGCAGATTTATTTAGAAAGGATTGATCCTGAATTGAGTTTTCAATGTTGTCGTTCAAAAAAGTTTTCAATAAATTCTCTGCTAATTTAAACATGAAATCTTTAACATTTGAGAATAGGGAAAGAATTGAAGTATAATCACAACTATCAAGTAACTCAAAATAAATCCATATAAAACAACCCACAAATAAAATCTTTCAAAAACGTATAGTGAATTAACTTTATTAAGCCTATAATTACAAACGTTTTATTAATTGCAGAATTCATCGATTATTGAAATTCTTATAGATCTTTTAGATACGATTCAATTTATATAAATATATTTACATTCATTTTTATAAATTCCTAAATTATGAAACAAATTTTTAAAAAAATCATTCCGAATATATTATTAGATTACTTACATTGGTCAAGAGTATCTTTAAACGAAAAAGATATTTTTATAAATTGGAGACAAAAAAAGTATGATGAATGGATTGAAAACGGAAGGGTTTTACCTCCTCCACATGCTGTTAAGCAATATGTAATTAACAATTACCGTGTCAAATACAACATAAAATCCCTTATTGAGACTGGTACATTCAGAGGCGAAATGATTGAATCTCAAAAAGTGTTTTTTGATGAAATTTATTCAATAGAATTAGATAAAACACTTCATGATAAAGCGAAAAATACATTTAAATACTTTAGAAACATAAAATTAATACATGGGGATAGTGGGGAAATAATTTTTAAAATAATTTCAAAAATTAAGAAAAAAAGTATATTTTGGCTTGACGGACATTATTCAGGAATGGATACTGCTTTAGGTGACGTAGAATGTCCTATTTTAAAGGAATTAGATGGCGTTTTTTCAGGGAAAATTAAAAATCATATTTTATTAATTGATGATGCAAGGTGTTTTACAGGTAATAATTCATACCCTACAATAGACGAATTATATAATTATGTTTTAAAATATAACAAAGAATATAAAATGGAAGTAGATTGTGATATTATACGATTTATTGTATAGTTAATCTCATAGAAATTGTTGCGTAATATACTTTTTAATAAATATTATATTGCAAAAAAAAATACTGCAATATCGAATTTAAAACAATACATATATAAAAGAAGTAATTACAGAATTTAATCAAATTAAAATTACATCAGGATAATTGAATTAATTAATAGGTGTTTTGATTTTTATTTATAAAAAATGAATCCAATTATAAAATTAGAAAATATAAGTAAATTATACAGGTTAGGTTCTGTAGGTACAAATACATTTAAAGAAGATATTCATAATTTTTATTCAAAATTAATACATAAAACAAATCCTGTTAACATAAATAAAAACAGTGGTTTAATAATGGATTCGATTAAATCAAATCATATTTGGTCGTTGAAAGATATTAATTTTGAATTAAATCAAGGAGATGTTCTAGGAATAATTGGGAAAAATGGTGCGGGCAAATCAACACTACTTAAAATTCTATCTAGAGTTACTGCCCCAACTACTGGCAAAATTAAAGTGAAAGGTAGAATTGCGTCACTATTGGAAGTTGGAACTGGATTTCACCCCGAACTTACGGGCAAAGAAAACATATATTTGAATGGCGCAATATTAGGAATGAAGAAAAATGAGATAACTCGTAAATTAGATGAAATCATATCCTTTTCTGGTGTTGAAAAATTTATTAATACTCCAGTTAAAAGATATTCTTCAGGTATGTATGTACGCTTGGCTTTTGCTGTAGCTGCTCATTTAGAATCTGAAATATTAATCGTTGATGAAATATTATCAGTTGGTGATTTAGATTTTCAAAATAAATGTATTGGAAAAATGGGGGATATTTCAAAAACTGATGGAAGAACTATTTTATATGTTAGTCATAATATTGCATCTGTAAATTTACTTTGCAATAAGGGCTTATTTTTAAACAAAGGAGAGCTTATAATCGAGGGTAAAACTAAAATTGTCATAGATGCATACCTCTCTTCCGTTAATAATTCAAGAAAATCATATAATTCTGAGGAAAATAAAATTAATCAAATTAATACGGCTTCAGTTTTAAATATTCAGAATATATTAACTAATGTTTTTTATTTTAACGAAGAAATTCATCTAAACATAAATTTTTCTTTAGAAGAAATTTATGTAAATACAAGTTGTATTGGTATTCGAGTAGTTGATCAAAAAGAAAGAGTTGTTTTTTCATCTAATTCTTTAGTCTCCAATTTTATCTACAATAATACTAAAAACAATTATTCTGTAAAATGCATTATCCCAAATGATGTATTAGTACCAAATAACTACAGAATTACAATTGCATTACATATTCCTAACAAAGAAATTATTGATTTAGTAGAAGATGCTGTCAATTTTACAATTGAAGAAACGGGATCTTTATTTCATATGTATAATGGGAATGACTATGGTTGTGTTTTTGTAGGTTGCAAATGGTTAAACTCATAATTTTTAAATTATATGTATATAAAACTTCATGACTCTTACATTTCTATTAGAAATAAACCGAAAAATATTTCAAAAAAAAATGAGCACTTATATAAATCTGCATATTCTAAAGAAATACCAAGTACATATCTTTACATTCTAAATAATGTATCAGTTGTTTATGACACTCTTTATTCAATTAAACTTAAAAAATTTTTTATAGAAGAAACACATTTATTTAGTTCTTCTTTTAATAGAAAAAATAAAATTGACAGATTGTTATTATTTGTCAAACCATATAAAAAATTAGATAGGGGAATTTGGATTACCATGAATTGGACTGAAATGTATTTTCATTGGATTAGTGATGCATTAACTAGACTTGTAATGGTTGACCATTATATGAGTGGTCATAAAATTATTCTACCTGAATCATATTCTAAATTATCATATGTAACCGAATCACTTAAATTATTAGGTTTTGAACCTTTTTATTATAAATTAAATAAAAGAATTAGTGTTGATAATATAATAATTCCAAGTCATGTGTCTCGTTCTGGTGATTTTAACAAATTTACGTTATTAAAACTAAGAAATGCTTTTTCAAAGTTATTTTTAGAAAATAACAATAATAGAATTTTCGTAAGTAGAAAGTATGCAGCGCATAGAATTATTGAAAATGAATCAGATCTTTATTCCGTATTAAATAAATTTAATATTAAAATTGTTCATTTTGAAAATTTAACTTTTGAAAACCAAGTTAAATTAGTAAGTCAATCATCATTTATCTGTGGGTTACATGGTGCAGGTTTTACAAATATGCTTTTTATGCCATTTGGTTCAAAAGTATTTGAAATGCAAATAAGTGATGAACAAAACAATTGTTTTTATTCAATGAGTTCTGAACTTAATTTTGATTATTGGCATCTAACTATTGAAAAAAAAGAAAATGGTATTGGGATTGTTAATCCAAATGAATTCGAATATATGCTTGATATTATTCTAAATTAATGTAAAGTAATAAAATTAAATATGAAAAATAATGAAACTTGGAGTATGATTATTACTCCAAAAAACAAATGGTATAAATTAAATTTAAAGGAAATTTGGGATTATAAAGATCTAATTTTAATTTTTGTAAAACGAGATATTATATCAATATATAAACAAACAATTTTAGGCCCTGTGTGGTTTTTATTAGGCCCTCTATTTACAGTATTTACATATACTTTTTTATTTTCTGGTGTTGCAAAACTTTCAACTGATGGATTGCCAGGTCCTTTATTTTACTTAGGAGGGACTACACTTTGGAATTACTTTCAAGCTTGTTTCAATGGAGCCTCTAATACATTTATTTCGAATTCGCCAATTTTTGGAAAAGTTTATTTCCCTAGACTAGTAATGCCTATATCTCTTTTAATTTCTAATTTATTAAAGCTAAGCCTACAATTTATAACATATTTAGTTTTTTTAATTTATTATTATCAAAAAACTAATAATTTGAAATTTCATTTCGAATTATTGTATTTAGTACCATTTATAATTCTTATCTTAGCAATAATTGCAATGGGACTTGGTATAATAGTTTCATCTTTAACTTCAAAATATCGAGATCTAACAATGTTGATTGGTGTAGGGATGACATTACTTATGTTTGCAACACCAATTATGTATCCTATAAATGCTGTGCCTGATATTTATAAATCTTATTTACATTTAAATCCTATTTCACCATTAATAGAGGCTTTTAGATACATTTTCACAGGTACTGGATTGTTTAACTGGTCTCAAATTTTGTATAGTGTTTTATTCGGATTTATTGTGCTAATTTTAGGAATCTTTATTTTCAATAAAACAGAACGAACTTTTATGGATACAATATGAGTGCTGTTATTAAAGTGGAAAATTTATCAAAACAGTATCGACTTGGTAATATTGGGATGTCTTCATTTAGAGATGATACTAAAAAGTTGTGGGCAACTATTAAAGGAAATGAAAATCCTTTTGAGAATATAAGCTCTGAAGATTATTTTAATGTAAATACTAAATCAGATTATGTTTGGTCTTTAAAAGACGTTAGTTTTCAACTTGAAAAAGGCGATGTGTTAGGTGTAATTGGTAGAAACGGGGCAGGAAAATCTACATTATTAAAGATATTATCTAAAATCACGTTACCAACTACTGGCAGTGTAAAAATGAAGGGAAGAATTGCTTCTTTATTAGAAGTTGGTACAGGTTTTCATCCTGAATTAACTGGTAGAGAAAATATATACTTGAATGGTGCAATTCTTGGAATGAAAAAAAAAGAAATTACAAGAAAGTTAGATGAAATTATATCATTTGCAGGCATATCAAAATATATAGACACACCAGTTAAGCGTTATTCATCTGGAATGTATGTTAGACTTGCTTTTGCAGTAGCAGCACATTTAGAAAATGAAATATTAGTTGTTGATGAAGTACTTGCTGTTGGAGATGCTGAATTCCAGAAAAAATGCATGGCCAAAATGACGGAAATTTCATCAGGCCAAGGAAGAACAATTATGTTTGTTAGCCATAATATTGTTTCAATACAAAATTTATGTAACAAAGGATTGTTACTAAGCAATGGACAAATGAAATTGTTTGATAATTTAACTCCTGTTATAGATAAATATTATTCAGATTTCAAAACTAATTCTATTACTTCTTTAAAAAATCGAGAAGATAGACAAGGCAATAAAATTGTAGAATTAATTGATTTTAAAATCAATAAGAAAACAATTGAAAATGGTGTTAAAATTTTATGTGGAGATCAATTATGCTTTGAACTAGAATATAATTCAGATTTAGAAAAATTTACAGGTAAATTTGTAATAGGTATTTATGATCAATATTTTAATAGGGTTCTTTTTTTAGATAGTTCAATAATTAAAGAAACGCCTATTTTTTTCTCGAAAAATGGAAAAATATCAATAATACTATCTAATCAATTTTCATTAGGCATCGGAGAATATTCCATTAATATTGCAATATTTGTTGAGGATGTGATATCAGACTATATCCAAGGCATCACCCTTTTAAAAGTTTTAGACTCAGATTTTTATCACTCAGGAAAATTACCTCCCTCAGATACAATAATATTAGTTAACCAACAGTGGAAGTTTAATTTTTAAAAAATTAAAAATGTTATGAAAGATTTAAAAATTAAATATGATCAGAATGGATTTGATTCAATTGGTAGAGTTTTTACATTGAATGATAAAGTTTATAGAAAAGTATATAATGAATATTTGGATTTTTACAATATATTTTTTGAATCCGATTGTTGGAAAAAATTAAAAGAGTTAAAATTATTTCCAGATACGTCATTCTCCGATATTAAAATCGATTACAATACTTTTGTACTTGAACATGATAAAATAAATATTATTACATATCCAAATGAATGGACTTTTGATATGCTTAAAGACGCAGCTTTAACAACTTTAAAAGTTTTAGAAATATTAGATGAATTTGGTTATACTTTAAAAGATGGACATCCAAATAATTTACTTTTTGATGGATGTAGACCTAAATTTATTGATTTTGGTAGTATAGTAATTAAAAAAAATCAGTTTTGGAATGCTAAAAATGAATTTTTAAAATCATTTTATATACCGCTTAAAATTTGGAGCTATGGTTATGAACAACTTGCAAATTTATTATTAACTGACGAAACATCAAGATGTACAAATCAAGATCATCAATTAATTTTAAATTCAATAATAAATGATGATAAGGTATTTATATTAAAAAAAAGAAAAAAAAGTATATTTGAAATTGAATATAGTGTACAAGAACTTATTAATTTAACAAAAAATTTAAAAAACATTAATTCAAAAAATGAATGGGGTGAGTATCATAATGAATATTTTACAAATAATAAAACAACAATATCTACAGATAGATTTGATAAAATAATAAGTATAATAGACACCCTTAAAGTTGAAAGTATATTAGATATTGCCTCAAACCAAGGTGTTATTTCTTTTTTAATTTCAGAGAGATGTAAAAATGTTAAAAAAATAACATGTCTTGACTATGATTCTGAAGCAATAAACAAATGTTATTTAAAAGCAAAAGAAAATTCTAATTGGGTTAGTAAAATAAATGTAGCAAAAGTTGATTTTATTTTGATGCAAAGTTTATATTTTCAGAAAGATCCTCAAATTAGATTTTCTAGCGAATGCCTTCTAGTTTTAGCATTAACCCATCATTTGATTTTATCTCAACATAAATATGATTTGGAATTAATTTTAAATAAATTACACCAGTATACATCTAAATATTTATTAATTGAATTTATGCCTTTAGGTTTATGGAATGGGAAATCTCTACCTGAAATACCATCTTGGTACACTGAAGAATGGTTTACTAATAAATTAGAATTTTTTTTCAAAATTGATTCAATTATCAAATTAGAAATAAACAGAATTTTATTTGTTTGTGTAAAAAAATGGTAGTATCCCATAAAGTGTGTAAACACTGCTAAAAGTTATTCTAAAAAAATTTTGGCCTCCTCCAAAAAGGTCTAAAAATAATTTTCGGAAATAACTTTTTAGTAATTTAAACACACAATTATGAAAAAAGAAGATTTATTAAAAAGTGAATCTCTAAAACAATTCTCTAGTGGAGCTAAACTTTTGGCATTCACTAAAGAACTCCAGAAACGTGGAGTTGAGCAACTCTTAGAAGGAGAAATGGATGCTCATTTAGGTTATTTGAAGTGTGAAAAGTCTGGTAATCCCAATACTCGAAATGGTCATTCAAGTAAACAAATCAAAACAGCCGATGGAGAATTTTCTATTGAAGTTCCAAGAGATCGTGACGGTAGTTTTGAACCAATAGTTGTACCAAAGCGAAAAACAATTGCTGATGGCATTGAAAATGTAATCATTTCTCTTTACGCTAAAGGGATGACGAATAACGACATTGAAGAACAAATCAGAGAAGTTTACGGGTTTAACGTTTCAACATCAGCTATTTCAAGAATTACAGATAGAGTAACGGAAGATATTCAAACTTGGCAGAACCGACCATTAGAATCACTCTATTTTATCGTTTGAATGGATGGGATAAGTTTTAAAGTAAGGGATGGAGGAAAAGGTTGTAAATAAAACTATTTATATCGTAATCGGATTAAAACAAGACGGTAAAAAAGAAGTATTTGGTTTATGGTTAGGTAAAAATGAATCTGCATCCTACTGGTAAACAGTTTTAAGTGATTTAAAGGCTCGAGGAATCAAGGATATATTAATTTCAGCAACAGACAATCTAAATGGATTTAGTGATGCCATTGCTAATATTTCCCCTAATTGTACCAAGTAAATTTGTGTTGTACATCAAATCAGAAACTCCTGTAAATTTGTTTCCTACAAAGATCGAAAAGTATTTAGTGCGGACATGAAAAACATCTATAATGCTACAAATGTAGAAGTTGCAGCACAAGCGTTAAACGATTTAGAAGAAAACTGGGGAGGTAAATATCTGTATGCAATTAAAAGTTGGAGAACAAATTGGAATGAATTAACGGCCTTTTTTGAGTTCCCCACAGAGATTAGACGCATCATTTACACTACTAACATTATAGAAAATCTTAATGGAAAAATCAGAAAATACACAAAAAACAAACTTTCGTTCCCAACCGATGAGGCTGTAATGAAATCTGTATATTTATCTGTTAATGAATCGACTAAAAAATGGACAATGCCTATTAGAGAATGGGGAACGATATATGGCCAATTTTTAATTATTTTGGAAGATAGAATAACTAACTAAAAACGTGTTTACACACTTAGTGGGATAGTGTCTTCAGAAAATAAAAATGTATAAGTAAAAACGGTAAACAAAGGACCTAACATGAACCATATTGGACCTAAAACAGTTTGTTTATATATAGAAACAATGTCTCTTCTAACAAAAATCCGAATCAAATCTCGATATTCCCAAACTTACTTTATATTTAAATGAAACCAATTAACTCTTGGGGTAATTATTGTTGTCCAATTTTGTATTTGCTTCATTTTGCTAATTTATACAAATATTCTATACTCTAAAAATAAAAAAACCATATATCGTTCTTCATTCTGTAAAAAAACGTTATTTGTCAATACGCATTCCTATCAAAACTATTAAAACATATATTATGTAGATTTACTTCCGAATTGAAACATCTAAAATAGATATTTAAGCTTTTTACTGGTTCTTGTATTTTACATAATTCATAATACCAATAGTTGTTTTTTGTGGTTACAAATCTCAAAGAATGTATACCTCTTAGTTTTGCAAATATAATTAATTTGTCTTTAATACTATATATACTATCATTTTCTGTATTTTCCCAATCACCAATTACAATACCATCATCTAAACTCCAAATAAATTTAACTCCTTTAGTCTCTGAAATTGTATAATTTCGATACTTTTTATACTCAAAAAAAGATTCTGATCTGAAAGGATAAAATAATTCCGTTTGAAATAAATTAGTTTTCCATTTTTTTAACCTATTAAAATTTGACCTATTTACTAATTGGTAAATAAGCATAAAAAATCTAGAGAAATTAAATCTATTTAACATTTTTAATAATGGAAAAGTTTTAACAGGAAACGTATAAATATAAAACGAAGTAAAAAGTGTCCAATCTTGATTATTTGCAAAAATTGGTTCTGCCTGACTGTTCGGCAATGCTAATAAACCGTCAATTTTATTTGACTTACAGGTCTCAGCAGCTAATTTCAGTAATACACTTTGAATACCAAGTCCTCTGTAATTTGGATGAACTAATACATCTCCTAACTGTCCAACAATAATTTCAGAATTATTATTTTTTAACTGGTTAAAAGTTACTCCAGAAAATCCAATTGCGATTTCTCCATCAAAAAGTAAGTAATTTATAAATGTTAGATTTAAATAATTTATTAAATATTTTTTTGAGAAGTATAGAGCTGTTTCCTTGTTTTTTTTGGTTGAATTAAACAATATTGTTAGAGCTTCTACAGTCTCGTTATTTAATGCTTTAATTTGATATGTTTTACCATTTTTTAAATGAACTTCCATATATTAATTATTTAAGGCGTAAATACTTTCCAATTTCTTAACATAATTTGTTATGTCATATTCTTCACTTTTCTTTTTAGAATTTACACAAAAAGAATCGTACATTTTATTATTTGAGTAAATAGCTAAAATTGCCTGAACAAAAGCATTTATATCACGATCAGAAATAAAATAACCATTATATCCATCAATTATTAAATCTCCATTTCCCTTTCCATCCAAACTAACAATAGGAAGAGAAGATGCCATAGCTTCTAAAAACACCATGCCAAACGGTTCATATTTTGCTGAATGTACATAAATATGAGATTTTGCTAAAAACTCGTCTACATTTTTAACATTTCCATGCAAAAATATGTGTTCCTCTAAGTGTTTTGATTTAATAACATTTAAATGTTCTTCATATCTCGGGCCAAATCCTAGCACATCTAATGTGACATTAACTTGATGATTATTAATCAATTGATAAACAACCTCAAATAAAAATTCATGCGCTTTTTTTAAGGTCAAATTCCCTACCGAAACTAATTTTAAACATGAGTTTATTGACGGTTTATTCAAATCCGAATAATACATTTTCAAATTAGTTGCATTCGGAATTTGAAATATATTCTTATGCAGTATTTTAGGAAGTTTGTCCGTAAAATAAGCAGTAGTATCCTTTGAAATGGAAATGAATTTTGTGTTTGATTTAATATACTTATTTTTTAAAAAATAAATCTCAAAAAAATTCATAATTCTTTGCTTAATAGATTTAAATTTAGAAAAATCAAACTGAATCATATTGTCATGAAGATGTGAAACGTATGATACTTTATTGAATACTATATACCTTGAAAAAATCTCACCTTGATATAAATGAGAATGAATTACATCGGGTTTAAATTGACTTACTAAATCAACAAATTTTTCATAATTAGCCAGTTGAATTCTAAATTTTACAATTGAAAAATGACTCTCTAATTTAATAAAATGTAATTTTACTCTTTGGTCAAACTCTTCTCTAAAAGGATAATTCTCATACGTATAATGTAATTCATCAACAATAACTACTTCAACAGCATTTCCATTTTTAAGTTGTTCTAATACAATATGACCAAGTAAGATTTCAGCCCCTCCTCCGCCTAATGTTGGTGCAATATGTAAAATTTTTCTCATAATGTTAATATATTATTAATCATATTTATTATATCAATACACTGATAAATTTGAACAAATTAAAAATACATTCAAATCAAAATTAATATAATTCAACATTAAATTAATATTTCATCAGAAATCATTGTAAAATAAATTTTAACATTTTCATTGAACTATATTCTCGCGAAAGTTTAAATACTTCATCATCCGTTAAGTCATTTTTAACAGACAAATTTTTATTAAATAATTGATAAACATGTAAAATATATTGACAAATCTCTTGCTCAGTTGTTGCTATAAATTGTACATTCCTATTTGGTAAAAATGGACTTTTATTGTTTTTAACAGTTGGAATAGTTAATATTGGATTTCTTGTGGAGGCATAAACATAAGTTTTTGCAGCAATTATTCCCTTTTCTGGATCACCAGGAATAAAACTCAATAACAAATTAGCATAATACTGAAAACTAGCAACTTTTACAGGTGACATTCGTGGCAGAAATATAAATACTTCAGGGTATTTAATTGCAAAGTCATAAATAGTTCTAGTTGCTTGATTTAAACTTTGTTCAATCCCTATAAAATAAATTTTAACGGGTTCAATATCTTTTATTTGTTCAACAAACAATTCAAATCCTTTAATAAAATCCTCCATATATGGCTGATCGTATAACATTCCAGTATATACTATGTTAAATGAGTGTTTTTGAAATGGTGTTTCTAAATTTTTATAGTTTTCTAAATCAACCCCATTTTCAACAACTTCATAAGTTTTTATATTTATTCTTTTTGAAATTTGATTAACCAAATATTCTGATACCGATGTAAAACCCTTAACGTTTTTCAAAATTCGTTTTTCCCAATAACGTTCATATCTCAGAAAGAAAAGATCTATTTTATTATTACTATAGATACGACTATGATTTTGAATCCAATCATCTCGATAATCAGCAAACCAAGGAATTCGATATCTTTTAGATAATTTAGAAGCGTAACTAAAAAGTATAAAAGGTTCTCCTGTTGCTAAAATACAATCATAAGAATTTTTTTTCAACTCTAATTTTGCAGCTTTATAAATTGAATAATGTATACCGATTGGTAGGAAAAAATGGGTTAATCGATAAAATAAAGTAAATAATTTTCTAATAAAAACATATTTATTTTCTCCAAAATTTGCGATTATTTTAGAAGAAAAATCAAGGTTC